>JBFJTQ010000010.1:0-12987 GCA_041625275.1 Binatia bacterium
GGGTGAGCTCGGCGATTTGCCGGCCGCAACTCTTAAGTTTGTCCTCGTCTTGATGCAGCGCGGCCGTGGCTTCATATTCAGCTTGGCTCAATCGACTCAAGTCCCGGTTATAAAATTCGATATTTTGCTCTTGAGTTTGGATGTCGATCTTTGCCTGGTAAACGTTTTCCTGCTGAACGCTGATTTCTTTCTCCAGCTCCATGAGCGAAAACCGGACGGATTCACTTTCCGCCTCTTTGGAGCGCAGCGCGGCCAGATGCTCCGCCAAGCGTTTGTCCGCCTCCGCGACCTCTGTTTCGTATCCAAGGATGTCGTCAGTGAAAGCCTGACGCTGTAGTGCTGCCCAGAGGAGATCGTTTTCCCTCAGTTCCGCTTTCAGGGCGCGGTAGCGCTCAGCCCTCTTGGCCTGTAATTCCATCGAGCGGATTTGTCTTTCGATCTCACGCACGATGTCAGTGACGCGAAGGAGATTCTGTTGCGTGCGCTCAAGCTTTCTCTCGGCGACCAACTTACGGCTCTTGTATTTGCTCGTGCCGGCGGCCTCCTCAACGAGCGCCCGTCGTTCTTCGGGTTTGGAATTGACAAGCTCATCTACCCGACCCTGCTCCACAATCGAGTATGCTTTGCTGCCGACACCGGTGCCCAAAAACAACTCGATGATATCCTTGAGGCGGCAGGTAATCTTGTTGATGGTGTATTCGGACTCGCCGGAGCGGAATAGTCGGCGGGTTACCGTGATCTCGCTGAAGCTGCTGTAATCCGTTGGTCCGCGCCCGTCTTCGTTGTCAAAAGTCAGTGAAACCTCGGCCATCCCCGTTGCCGCCACGATATCGCTGCCACTGAAGATGACGTCGTCCATTTGGTGCCCGCGCAGGTGCTTGGCGCTCTGTTCGCCCATCGCCCAACGAATGGCATCGACGATGTTGGACTTGCCGCAGCCGTTGGGACCCACGATCGCGGTAATGCCAGGGGTCAGCTCGATGGTGGTCCCGTCCGTAAAGGACTTAAATCCAATCATTTCAAGGCGTTTGATGCGCATAGCTCAAAACTTTTTGTCAATGTTGGTAACGGCGACGATAAACCCGGAATTTTGCTTGCACTATCCCACAAGCCCGTGGTCCGTGTCAAGCAAAATTACAAGATGAAGGGGTAGTGATTAAACGCACCACTATATATGGGACAAGTGTACGGGGAGTTATTTTTCTAGCAACTCGGTATTCCAGTAGCTTGCGTCGACCGTGTTCAAAAAGGGCAGCCACTCTTTGTAACGGGACATGCTAAATGTCTCCTGCATGAACGGCGTCCACTGGGGCCTTGCGGGCCTGCGTGGCAAATTCATGCCGGCCTGATGGGGAGTTCGGCCCCCTTTCCGGCGGTTACACTCGTGGCAAGAACAAACGACGTTCTCCCAAGTGGAGGTTCCGCCCTGAGCCCGCGGGATGACATGGTCCAAGTTCAGTTCGTGGCGTGGCAGTCGTCGCCCACAGTACTGGCATATGCATTTGTCTCTTGCGTAGATATTGTAACGGCTGAAGCGTACTTGCCGCTTGGGCACGCGATCGTAACTTATCAGGAGAAGGACGCGCGGCACACGAATGATGCGGTTCACCAAGCCTATGGAATCGTCGTGCGCAGCTACGGACAGGTCGCTCCAGCTTTCGAAATCGAAGGTCTGGTACTGCTCGTTTACCGCCTTCGCGATGCCTTGGTAGAGAAGCACGAAGGCTCTGCGCACCGATGTAACATGGACCGGTAAATACGAGCGGTTGAGGATGAGGACCTTCGTGTTAAGAATAGAATAGCCGGGCGCTGTGGCCGAATAGTTCATGGAAGCTTAACCGCTGCACGAGAAATCGTTTTGTTTGGCACTATTATAACAACAATATCCGGGGTGGAGAACGATGTCAACCTGGCCCGGGGATCGGGCGGTGCGGAGAAAACGAGCTTGAAGTTAATGATGTTTTACTCTATAAAAGCGTTTAGTCGGCCCTTATGATCTTGTTTGGATCTCCGATGTCGAACGGCGATCCGTTCACGCCAGCCCGCCCTTAAGCGAAATTCATCCTGACGTTAACAGGACACCTATGAAACAAGAAATTTTTGTCAACTCAACATCTCAGGAAAGCCGCATTGCGATTATGGAGGATGGCCTGCTCGCTGAGTTTCTTATCGAAAGAAAAGAGGAGCGGGGCATCGTCGGGAACATTTATAAAGGCAAAGTCGCCCGTGTATTGCCAGGGATGCAGGCCGCATTCGTCGAAATCGGCATGGACAAAGCCGCGTTTCTTCACGCCTCGGATTTTTTTGCGGTGTCGGAAGAGGTGCCCCTCATAGCGGCCTCCAGCGACGATGTCGACTTCGAGTCTCCCCCTCCTAAGCCGGTTCACCACCGCCGATTACCGCTGGAAAAACAGATTTCCCGTGGCGAAGAAATCCTGGTTCAGGTGGCAAAGGACCCCTTGGGAACCAAGGGCGCTCGTGTAACCTCGCATGTGTCGCTCCCGGGTCGCTACATGGTCTTTATGCCCAATACCAGACACATCGGCATTTCGCGACGGATCGAAACCGAAGAGGAGCGTAAGAGGCTCAAAGAAATTGCCCAGTCTTTTCTCTCGGACGAAGGGGGGTTTATCCTGCGCACCGCCTCCGAAGGACGCAGCAAACGAGAAATTCAGCGGGATTTCCGTTTTCTCACCAAACTTTGGAAAAGGATTCAGAAGAAGGCCGAGACAGCGCCGGCACCCTCTTTGATTCACCAGGATCTCGATCTGATCGCCCGCACCATCCGCGATTTCTTCATCACCGATACGGAGCAGGTCATGATCGACTCAGCCAGGGATCATCGCCGGGTGGTGGATTTTGTACGCCACTTCATGCCCCGCCTCAAGTCGAAGATCGTTTTGTACTCCGACGGTGAGCCTTTGTTTGATCGCTATGGGATCGAAGAGAAGATCCAAAAAGCGTTGGACCGGCGGGTTTGGCTTCGGTCGGGCGGCTATATCATCATCGAGCGAACGGAAGCGTTGACCGCCATCGACGTGAACACGGGACGCTTTGTCGGCAAAAGAGATCAAGAAGAGACCATCGTGAAAACCAATCTAGAAGCCGTACAGGAGGTTGTGCGCCAGCTGCGGCTAAGAAACCTCGGCGGCATTATTATCATCGATTTCATCGACATGGAAAAAGACGCAAATCGGAAAAAGATTTACGATGCCCTCAAAAATGCGGTTAAGAAAGACAAGGCACGAACGAACATCCTCAAAATCTCTGAGTTGGGGCTGGTTGAAATGACGCGGCAACGAACCCGCGAAAGCCTCGAAAATCAGCTCTTAAGGCCATGCCCCCATTGCGATGGGCGCGGCCGGATCAAGTCTTCCGTGACAATCGCCTATGACGTCCTGCGTGCCATCAAGAAGCGACAGACACACTTAGAGAATGGCAAGAATATCGTCGTGCGACTCCACCCGGACATTGCAAATTTTCTTTACGATGAGAAAGGCAAGAGCCTGGAAAATCTTGAGCGGGAGATCAACCACAAAATCATCATCAAGGCGAGCGAAGGATTGCGCCATGAGCAGTACGAAATATCCGTTGCCTGATCTCACGCCTTGGGCCACGGGCGAACCTCGGTCTCCCGCCGCATTCGCTTCGAATCATAAGCTTCGAAGTGGGTGAAGGCCGCGGCGGGCCGTCGCGGTTTGGCTTTGGGCCAGGTCCGCGCATGTCCGATGGGAACCACCCAAAGGAGCCGGAGCGCGGGCGGGACGTGAAAAAGTTCTCTCAGCTCCGGTTCGACCTCTTCCCGCACTGAGACCCACACCGTTCCCAGCTTCATGCTGGCGGCCGCCAGCATCATGTGCTCGACCGCGTTGGCGACGCTTGCTTGAAAAAGCTTCTCACGGTCGCCTGACTGTCGTGTCGTCAGGTAGACGTTTTTCGTTCTTGCGTCGCCGCAAACCAGAACCAATACGCTCACATCGCCGACGTAGTCCTTTTTGAGGCCTTTGTAGTGGACGGGATCTTCCCGTTTCCGCCGCCGCCATTCGTTATCGTAGATCGCGCGCACCCGCTTCATTTTCTTGCGGTCACGGGTTATGACGAACTCCCAGGGCTGGCTATTGGCGCCCGACGGAGCCCAACGGGCGGCTTCCAGAATAATCTGGAGCTCCTCGTCGGTGACTTTGCCTTTCTTGTAGACTCTAACGCTTCTTCTTGTACGTATGATCTTCAATAGATTTTCGATATCCATGGGTGCTTACTCTCCGCCTTCACCTGAGAAGGCATTCGGGAGCCGTGGACGGGCCACCGTTTGGGTCAAGCCGAGTCGCTGGAAATTGTTCTTGCCCCCACCCGGGCAGTTGACGCGGCGGCAAGTCATAGATGCGGAACGGGCCACCTTGGAACGCAAAGACGCAAGGCTAGGTGTATTTAGCTCCAGGAAGAGGGTTTGCGACCGCCTCTTCTAGGCTGGTGGCGCGCTTCCATTCGGACGCAGGTCGGCTCTTCCCGTCCGCGCCGATTTGATCCATCGCGGCGTAAATCTCGATTTGCAGGCCGTCCGGGTCAAGAAACTCAATGCCCGGATTACCGCCGGGGCCCCGACGGCCCTCATAGATAATCTTGATATTTTTTTCACGGAGGAAGTCACGTATGCGAAAAAGTTCCGAAACGCTTTCGACCTGAAGCGCCATATGATCAAAGCCCACCTGGCCTCGTTGGGGCGCCGGGGTTTTCTGGTCTGCAGGCGCCAGGGCGATGGTGTGATGATCGGAGGCGTTGCGGAGAAATACCATTCCCCGCTCGTTGCGGTCGGAGACTTTGAAGCCCATCACCTCGGTCCAGAATGCCGTGCTGCGCTCGACGTCGCTCACGGTGAAGACGACGTGGCCGATCTTTTTGATTTTAATTGGAGTTAGTGCACTCACCCTTCAATCCTCCCTTTGTTTGCCGATGCGGTGCGCCTTGCCCTGTCCTTATGGGCTACTCGTTGAGCTTGCAACGAACATTCGCCTTGGATCCGCGGTTTAAGATAGCCGATCTTCGAAACGTCCGGCTCTCCAAGGGTGAAAATCGAGTTTCCCGCCAGCCTGTAAAGAACTACTCGAGCCGAAATTTGTTGACCAGTTTCTTGTTATAGCCTCTTACCGAGTTCATGGACATGGAGCGCCTTTTGAGGAGGTCGAGACGAATGACTTTCCACTGCAGGCTCTTGGCCAGCGTCCGACGCTCCTCTCCGTCCTGGACATGCTTCAGCAGGTCTTCCAGCGTATGGATGTCCTTGCGCAACTCAGCTTCCGGCGGCAGCACATGGGCGTTCTTGAGCACGTGATAGCCGATGCGCAGATCGTCCGGAAGCCAACTGAGATCCTCAAGCTGCAGGGGCTTGCCTTTGCCGGGAAGATCGTCAAAGTCGCCCCGGCGTTGAGCCTCCAAAATTCTTTCCTCCGCGATGCGCCAAAATGAACTCAAACGAAACTCCTGCGCCCTTCTCGCTCTCTGGTCTCCTCAGGTGGTCTCACATGCCGGAAAATCACATAGAAAGCGATGTCATTGAGCAATTGTAACCCGCCGCCAATAAACAAGGGAAGAGTCAAAGAAACGCTTTGCATCAAATAAGTCGAAATGGTCGGGCTGATTCCGAAGGGTACGATCCGCGCTAAACTAGTGACGCCCGCCGCCGAGCCTCTTTCGTCCGACTTGACCATTGCCATGGTGAAGGAAGACCGCAGCGGGTTATCCATATACGCGAATAGGGAGCGGAGCACGACCAATGCCCCGGCAAGGGAAACCGTCGGTGCAAATGGGAGGACCAGGTACATGAGCGAGGCTAGGCCATGGGAGAACGCCATCGTCCGCACGACTCCGATGTGTCTTGCGATCACGGGCGCCGAGAGAAAAGAAACAGCGGCGAAAAAGTAAGAGAGAAAGAAAATAAGGCCCAGTGATTTGAGTTCCACGCCAAAGCGCAGAAAAAACCAGTACGCGACGAGTGACCCGGCCATGCCGGCACCAAAATTGTCGACGATGGCCAACAAGGACATCTTGGTTACGAAGACTCCGGTTTTGCGGGAGATCCTCTTCTCCACCTTGCGCGGTGTATGCTCTTCACGGATTGACGCGTACACAAAGAAGAGAGCGACGCTGAAAAAGATCGTAAGCAGGAACAAAGGCTTATAGGATGCCACGGGCTGCCATCCCCAGTGCTCCTGGAGGTGCTGGGGTAAGCCGCTGGCGAGGGCTCCGAGAGACCCCATGACGGACCCTACGAAGGCATTCAAAGCAAAGACCTGGTTACGCGTTTCGGGTGTGCATTTCTCAGCCAGGAGGGCTTCTTCCACCGGATTGAACGGCCCGCCGCCCGAACCGCCGCCGCCCTGGCCGCCGGCACCGACGTTGGCGACGATCACAGCTAATAAGATAAAAAAAAGACTGCTGAAAAAAATATAGATGCCGTTCGAAAAAATCGTCAGGACGGCCAACACCATCAATATTTTCCGCCGCCCGACACGGTCGGACAAATAGCCCCAAACAGCCGTGAGTAGGGCTCCGCTGAGATAAGCCACCGAAAAGACAATCCCTACGGTGACTGTCGAGAAGCCTAGTTGGTCCAGATAAATGGCGAACACGACGTTCAGATAAGAAAAGGCGAAGGCGCGTATGCCGCGCGACGCCATGAGGATCACCACGTCCCGTTGCCAATTTCTCAACATGCTTGCGTCAGGTCTTCTCGACCGCCTGGAATCTTGCGCGCTCGAGATCCAATTCGGTCTTCACCTCGATGGCATGGAGGGCATCGTTGGCTTGCTCCAACGACGAGCTCGCAAAAACGGCCTGGGCCGGGCGCGAGAGGGTTGCAAACAGCTTGGTGGGCGACATAAAAAAGGTCAGGGCAGTCAGCGGCGTCATTTTCACGCTTCTTTGGTCGCTGCGAATGTGAGTTTCGCCCCAGGCGCCGCGAAAACAGTGTACGGGTACCGCGCTGGCTTCGGTTGGAACCGTTTTGATCACTTCTTCGATCTCCGTTGCGACTTTGGGCGTGAGCGACCATGCGCCGAGCAACCCTCCGGCGGCCGCTAGTCTGCTCAGTGCCTCTTCGATTTCATCCACGGTGAGTTCTCCATCGCTGCCGTAGCCGAAAACGCCCCATAGAGTGCGGCGGCCGCGCTGCTCCAGGGCGACGAATGCCGCCAGCATAATGGAATCTGCGAGCGGGCTTCGAAGACCCGGTTCCCCACCTTGCGCCAGGGAGTCTCCGCCCACGTCGACACCGACGAGCAAGTCGATGTCAAGTTTTTCAATGGCAACTTCCATCCCTTCTATCACCCCTTTGGCTCCACCGTTGATGTCGAGGAGCAAAACCTCTCTTCCCTGCAACGCCGCCATCCTGGATTCCGCAAAGTAGACTCCGGTTCGGGTTCGGCTCTGCGGATTCGCCAGCCAGGCATAGGGATGAAGAGCGCGAACGTTTTCGACCTCGCTCAATCGGCGGGGACCGGGAACGGGATCGAACACATGACGTTCCCAGGACAGTCCGCTGAGGACAAATTCCAGGCCGCAGAATTCAAGGAACCGTGCCGTGGCCAGGGCGCCGACGATGTCTCCGCCGCCGCCCACGCCGATGACGAGAGCGCGCTTCGATGAGCGCAGCAAGCCTTCCAGGGATGAAGAATCGGTGGTCATCGACTAGGGAAGATGCGTGTCCTGACCGGGGACAGGATTGGCGATGGCCTCGTCGAGGCTCTTGACACCGTGCCATTCACTGGCCGGGCGCACCCGGCCGTCACTGCCGACCTGATCGACGCCCCAATAGACTTCCACCGAAAAATTGTCGGGATCGCGAAACTCCACCGCGATTTGGCAGCCGGCTCGCCGCCGCCCTTCGAAGTCGATCTTGACCTTGTGCGCGCGCAAGCGATCGCGCACGCGGATGACTTCGGCAAGCGTGGCTACTTCAAACGCAAAGTGGTGCAGTTCTTTGTTCTGAGATGAATCGCTTCTTGCCCCCACCAAGGCCAGGCAGTGATGGTCCGTGTTGCAACGCAAGAAAACCATTCCGCCCGGCATCATGGCTTCGGGATAAACGTCTGAAACCTTAAAGCCCAGAATCTGAGTATAAAACGCGGTGGAACGTTCGAGGTCGCTGACTTGAAGGACGACATGCCCAAGCTTTTTGATCTGGAAGTCCATGCCCCCCGGCGGAGTCATTTTCTTGAGCCTTTCGATATCGACAGCCATGGTCAATCCTCCTTTAGCCATATTTCTTGTGCTTTTGCTCACCTTGCAATTCTTATCGCGCACGTTTCAAGCACGAACAAGCGTGACACTGGGTGAGGGGGAACACAATGCTGCGAAATGCTTTATCGACTCGGTGCCGTGGCCATGAGACCGTTACTTTTAAGAAATTCGATGATGAACTCATCGAAGCCAGCGGGGTCTTCAATGCAGCAGGCGTGGCCGGTCTTGGGTAAAATCTTGTGGACGGCGCCGGGAATCAAAGAGGCCGTGCGTTTGCCCGCGGCAAGCGAGTTGTCGTACTCGCCATTGATGACCAGAGTCGGCACCTTCATCGATCCCAGCCGGGGGGACATATCCGCCCCCCCCCCGCGCGCGAAAGATTTGGCCGATGCATTCGCCCGAAAGCCAGGGATCTCTTTCGACGAACGTGTTCAAGAGATACTTCCCCAGTTTGCTCTCGGAAAAGTCGGCAGCCACCAGCTCTTGAAGGTGCTGGATGTGATACGTCTCGATCCCGATTTTCGTGTAACCATGAATTCGGTCGTCGATGTTACCGCCACCCCCGCTGTTGCCGCCGACGAGAATCAAAGCCTTGAATATCTCCGGATAATCCAGGCCAAGTTGGAGCGCGATTCCCGAACCCACGCTCACTCCGCCTAGGACGGCTTGCTGGATTCCCTCGTCGCGGCATACCCCGAGTACGTCGTCCGCCATGTCCTTCAATGTGAAGGGCGTCGCCGGCTTGTCGGATCGTCCATAGCCGCGAATGTCAACGGCAATGACTCTGAAATATGTCGAGAAGTGGGCGATCTGATACATCCACAGGTTATGGTCGAAGGGATTCGCGTGTACCATGACGAATGGAAATCCCTCGCCCGAAACTTCATAGTAGATTTTGATCTTGTTGGCCGCGCTGTAGGGCATGGTCCGTCAGTTCGACTTGCGCGGCCGCTCCTGGCGCAATTGATGTTTGACTTCTTCCAGGGTCATCACATCGGCGTACTTGTGGTGCAGGTCGAACAAATTGACTTTGTGCGACAGAGGGCTGCGGTCGAACACGCACTCTTCAACGATGGAAACGTGGTACCCCAGAGAGTAGGCATCGACGCAGCTCGCGCGCACGCAGCCGCTGGTGCTTTCGCCGCAGACGATGAGGCTGTCGATGCCCTTCTGCGTCAGATGGGCGACGAGCGGCGTGCCGAAAAAACCGCTGGCGCGCTCCTTGTAGATGACCACATCGCCCGGTTGCGGCTTGAACTCCGCGCGAATCTCAAACAGCCGCGGGTCCATCTGCACGCGTTGGCGGTTGGTCGCGTACACCGTGTCGGGGTTCACTTCCTTGCGCGTCTCCGTGGTGGTGTAATAAATCGGAATCTTTAAAGAACGGGCGAGAGCGAACAGTTCTTCGGTCGGTTTAATGGCGTTGTAGGCGTAGATGCCGCAGGAGCTCTTGTAATCTTTGACCAGTTCGTGCGGGTATTTCGGCCCGCCTTCGTAGACTAGGTTATACAGGTCGATGGCCAACAGGGCCGGCCGCTGGCCAATGTACGTCTCGCGGTGGTAAGGGACGTAGGTCTCCAGTATTTCCGGCGTGACGATATCTTTCCAACAGTGGTCCTCAAATTTGGCGATTGCCATAGTTCTGCCTCCTCGTAATCCTTCGACTCATTAGGTCTCGTATCGCGGTTTCGAACGATTCTTTTCTATCGTCGGCCTCTCGGGGTGTCAAGGCGCTTCGATGAACGATTTTACCCTTGCCAGCCTTCCAGGCATCGGACGCATGAAGCGAACAGTTGCAGCATGGTCGAGCTGAGTGTGCGCAATCTGAGATCCGCGCTCGCTCATGGCCGCAGCGGAAGTTTGCACAGCTCTGATTTATCCGTTACCCTCTGCCATTAATCACGGCGCACTCTCGATTCCGACATTCGCGTCCGATGACTTCCCCAGGAGGTTCAGTGAGCCAAACGAATAAGGCCATTGGTGCGACGAGCGCCGGTGAAACAACGAAAGTGGCCTTTGTGGCGCTGCAGCACCGCGATTTTCGGGCGTATTTTTTTACGACGATGCTGGCCATGATGGCCGACAACATCGAGCATGTCATCAGTTACTGGCTGCTGTATCAAAAATTCCAGTCGCCGGTGCTGGCGGGTTTCGCCATCATCAGTCACTGGACACCCTTCTTGTTGTTCTCGGTTTATTTCGGCGCGCTGGCGGACCGCTATGATTGCCGGAAAGTCATTCAAGCTGCCCAGATCATGTACATGGGAGTGTCGGCGGCGTGGGCGCTTCTTTTTTTTACCGATACCATGCAGCTCTGGCACGCGTGCGTGCTGCTGGTGATCCACGGAATGGCCGGCGTGTTGTGGGGTCCCGGCAGTCAGCTTTTGATTCACGATATCGTCGGCTCGGAGCATTTGCAGAGCGCCGTGCGTCTGAATGCGACGAGCCGCCAGCTAGGCATTCTCTTCGGCCCGGCGGTGGGCGGCGGTATGATGCTCCTGTTGGGGCCGTCGATGGGGCTGGTCATCAATACACTCATTTACCTTCCGTTGACGATCTGGCTCCTCACCGTCCCGTATACGGGGCACAGCAAGGAGGGCGGGGCCGCGCCGCGCCGCGCCATAGGCTGGAGGGACGCCATTGATGTCTTTCGGGAGGTAGCGGATAACCGGCCCATCGTGACGATGGTCGTGCTCGGCGGGTGCGCATCGCTGTTTGTCGGCAACGCTTTTCAGGCACAGATGCCGGAGTTTGCGCATGATCTCGGGACCGAAAAGGTTGACTTCGCCTACAGCGCCCTGTTGGCCGCTAACGCCGCCGGCGCCGTCATTGGGGGCTTCTTGCTGGAGGGGAAGGGCTGGCTTCAGCCGAGCGTCAAAAACGCCATCATGTGCGCGATACTTTGGTGTCTGGCCATCACCGGCTTTGCATTTTCCTACAGCTATCCGATTTCATTGTTGCTTTTATTTTGCGCGGGCCTCTTGAATCTCGCTTTTTATTCCATGGCCCAGACGATTGTCCAGCTTCTTGCGCCCCCGGCGCTGCGCGGACGGCTAGTCGGTTTGTTTGCTATGTCGAGCCTGGGGTTGCGCGCCTTCAGCGGAGTGACGGTGGGCGTGGTGGGAGGATGGATCGGGATTCACTGGTCGCTGGCGCTTAGCTCGATGGTGCTCCTTGCAGTGACTATCGTTCTCTTTGCATTTGCGGTTCCCGGTCACCAATCGCAAGAGGAGTTGGGCTGAGCCGCAAAAGGGTGGGATAGGTTACGTCGATGCGAAATGACGGCCGTTTAGCGCGCCGCATCCGCATTGCTGTCCTGAGAAAGTCTCTTCGGTGCGCACGCATCACGTTCCATAAGCCCACGATAACTATCGAGCAGCTGATTTTTTTCAGTAACCGACACGCCGAGTTGCGGGCGCCTGACCATTGCTGTTTTGATTAGCCCCTCGCTCTGCAAGACGATCTTGATTCTCGCCACCGCTTCGACAATGGGCTCGCTGAAAATCAACTCCTTCAGTGATTCCAGATCTTTCTGGATTGCCAATGCCTGGTCGAAACTACCGGCCCTCCCCGCCAAGTCCATCGCGGCCCATTTTTCGGTCGCTACATTTGCCACGCCAATCAGGGCGCCCTTGGCGCCAATGCGGTAGCTCTCAGCCACGAAGCGGTCGTTGCCCGTAAGCACGTTCATGGCGGCCTTCTCCCGCTGGAGTTGCCCAACGGTCTGCGTTAAAAGGTTGATGTCAAAGGAGGCCTCTTTGAAAGCCGTAACATTTTCCAATCTCGCTATGCGACAGATGGTGTCAACGTCATACCAGTAACTCTTAACCGGCACTTGAAATAGAACCAAAGGCAGGCTCGTGTTTTGCGTGACATCCTCGAAGAATCGTACTTTGAGATTGCCGTCGACTTTTCCCCAGGCGAAAAGCAAAGGGGGAAAAATCATGACGGCATCGACCGGCAACGATTCCAGGTCGCGTACCAAGGCGATGGCCTCGTCGGTTGACTGAGGCGCGATCGTGGCGATGTGGACGCGGTCAGCTTGGCGCGCAACGTTGCCGACAATCTCGTAAACTCGGCGCTTCTCCTCGATGCTGAGAACCGGCCCTTCGCCGATACGGGCGCAGGACACCAGCCCCGCCACGCCGTCAAGCGAGGCGAAGTGCGTTGTCAAACGATCGAGGCTCTGGAGATCCAACGCCCCCGAATCGCTGAATGGTGTCACATGAGGAATAAAAAGACCCTGCAAGCGTTCAAATATCGGCTTCATCTGTTCCTCCACCGTGTTGCGTCTAAACAGTAAACCTTTATCACGGATGCAGGGAAAACAGAAGCTGAGCGTGCGTCAAGTTTGCGTCAGCACTCGGCTCAAGTCATGATTGATGGGCAATGAGCGCGTTGAGCGGTCTACAACTTCCCTGCCGTGAGGTCGCGGCGTTGATGGCTTCGGAAAAGGCGCACGCCGTCTTCGATGTGCGCGAGCGCGGGGAGTTCAATGCGTGTCAGGTGTCTTACGCCACCTCGCTGCCGCGCAGCCAGATTGAATTTCGCATCGCCCAGCTTGTGCCTAATCCAAGGCTTCCCATAGTCCTCTACGACGACGGGGGGGAGCGGGCGATGCTGGCGGCCCGGACGCTTTTGAGACTCGGCTACTCCCGTGTTTACGTGGCCCAGGGAGGCCTCGGTGCCTGGAAAGAGGCGGGCTTGCCGACCTCGAGCGGCGTCAACGTTCCCAGCAAGGCCTTTGGCGAA
>JBFJTQ010000011.1:0-12798 GCA_041625275.1 Binatia bacterium
CCGAAGGGGCGAGTTTTAATTTATTTGCCGCGGATGGCAGCGGCAGTAGCTATTTTCCGGAGGGGTCCACGTTCAGGCTCACCTCGACCTTTGCCGACGGCAGTACGGCTACTGCGGATGTCATAATTTCGGGGGGGTAAAGAAAAAGCGCACGGGTCAGTGCGACGGCTTGCCGTGACGCAGCGCTAGGGCGACCCGCGATGCAATTGTCCACGGCGCACCGTCCAAAGCACATCAAAGCGCCGCTCTGTTGTCAGGCAGTTTCCTAACGAGTCCCGTAGTATCGTCGGCTCATCGACTATTCTAAGCACCGTGATGTCAGCCTCACGTTGGAGCTCGAGGGAACCGATTCGCTCCTGCCAGCCGATCGCCCGCGCCGGATTAACGGTGCAGGCGGCGATGATATGGTCTAGCGGCAATCCCAAGGCAAGAAACTTCGTTAGCGTTGTCGGCAAACTCCCGACAATGCCGAACCCTGGTTGTTTCATGCGTCCGTGGAGGTCCGAGCTGATGATGTCGGGTTCCAAGCCCTCGCTCATCGCTCGGCGGACAAGGTTGAAATCGAAATGCCCCGCGGCGTGGCCGACATCAAAAATGACGCCCCGCTCGCGCGCTTTTCGGACCGCGGGGAGAAGGTTTCCAGAGGCGTCGACTATCGACGGCCGCTGTGGCGTGTAACAGTGGGTGACGACGTCTCCGGACCGGAGCGTGTCGACAATTTCTTCCATGGAAATCGCCGTATCGCCGACATGCACCATCAACGGCGTGCGAGTCATCCCTCCAGCCCTAATGGCAAGCCGCAGCGCTTCACGACTGTTGTCACCGATGGATTTCCTGTGCAGCCGCAGCTTGATACCGACAGCTATATCGCGATTATCGCCAACGGTCTGCGCCGCGCCATCGGAATCCGCGAAGCGAAGATCGAGCAACTCCCCGGGGTCGTTCAGCACGCCATGTTGGGCGAGTGCGACAAAAGCAAGCATTCTCGTTTTTGACTGTTCGTAGATGAGCTTTCTAAAACCCAGGAAGTTCACCGGCCCAGATGAGCCGGCGTCCATCGTTGTCGTTACCCCCGTGGCAAGGCAAATGGAATCGGCGTTAAAACCATAAGGATTTACGCCCCAATAGCTGTGGATGTGAAAATCAATAAGGCCGGGTGTGACGTAGCAACCTTGGACGTCGAGGACATTCTTTGCTCCGTCTGCGGAGAGCGCTGGTTCGATGGCGGCGATACGGCCGCCGAGGACGCCCACGTCCAGTCTTTCGTGAACAGCGGTGGCTGGATTAATGACCGTTCCGCCTTTGAGCAATAAGTCGAAACTATCCGTCAAGATTCACCTGCGCTTCTCGCTAGCCGTTTTCAAGCAGCCTATCAAAGCATGGCTGGCTTGGCACATAGCACGGCAGAGGCGACGCTGGGAGCTGTTTCGCCTTTCTTCGATCGGTGCGGATACGGTTCCTTGAGCGGCGTTGATCCCCGGGGTCGCAGTCGGCGTCAAGATTCAAATTGTGATGACAAGTGCCGGCTACTCAATATACATGTTCTCACGCCTCGTTGACGAGCTTGTTGTCTTGATAGGAAAATATCTCACCGCTCTGGTCCATTGGGAGTTGCGCCGCCAAGACGAACCCGAGGCCCAAAATTTCCGGACCGGGGAGGCGCTTGAATGCCTCTGCTGGCGCGCTTTCCGTCACGATTGGAACCCGGGGTGAAAATATGACCACACAGACGTTTGATTCGCGGACTTCTTCGGCAACGTAACGGGTAAACGTGCGAATCGCGTCCTTCGTAACCATATAGGCGCAGGCCCCCGCAGGCTTGGTCCCCCCGCCACCGTAGAGGTTGATGATGTGGCCTGACTTTTTCGCTTCCATATGGGGCAGAACGTACTTGGTGCAGAGAAATGTGCCGCCGAGGTTAGTTTGAATCACTCTATCCCAAAAATCCTTTCCCATGTCGCTGATTCGTGGCCAACGAGGAATTCCCCAGGCGAAGTGAGGTACAATGGCAGCATTGTTAACCAACACGTCAATCTGGCCGAAACGACTCACGACTTGGTCGGCCATGCGCTTGACGCTGTCTTCGCTGCGAACATCGACATGGAGCCCGAATGTCTCGGTCGTGCCGCTCAGTTCGGCGGCCACAGCTTTGCACTTTTCCTCGTTGATATCCGCTACCACAACCCTGACCTTTTCCTGAGAGAATGTCGCGGCGGCATGCCGCCCGATGCCCTGCGCGCCACCCGTAACAATAACGACTTTACCTGCAAGCATGATCTCTCCTCCTCCTAAGTTAGGAAGTTGCGTCAGTCTCAAGAAAAAGGTTTAGCTTCTACGGTTCGCTCCAGTCCTTCTGACGTCGCAATTTGTCCTTGCCCGCTATCGAGTTGGCCAGTTCGGTTCGACATGCTGAACGTAACCAACCCGGGGCTCAAAAATTTGCCGCTCAATAGAAACGCTCGTTTTCCGTACGATCAGCCGCCGAGCGGTTAAAGATGGTGGTGATCACATGTATGCCAGACTGCATCGTTCCCTCCATCGCGCGCCCAGCGAAAAGTTTTGCTCGTCCGCTATCTTCAGCACTGCCGGCCCTTGGCAAAGATAAACGCAACCGCCAGTACTCGGCGATGCCGATTCCTGCACGTAACAGTATTTGATAGCAGAGCTACCTGTCAATGGCGTTATCCCGCACTTAAAGAGGCGTTGTGCTATGCAATTCTGATGATCCTTGGCGCCAATACCGGCTGGCGGCGCCGGACACAGGAACGGGGCAGGCGAAGAGGCGAGAATTCGACGTGACTTACGATCGCGCATGAAATTCATCAGGATCGAGATGATTTTTTCCGGTCGGTTTTCTGTCGATTGCAGTGTCGGAGCCTCATTCCGATGTGACAAACGATCCGCGTGTGGGAATTGGAGCGGACGCGATGGTTGGATCAATAATGAGAACGGGATGGTGAGTGACCTGCGCATACACACATTGGGGGTGACAGGTTCTCAAGCAATTCTCGACGAAGGTCATTGGATACCTCGTCAGTTGCCTTGAGAGAGTAGAGGACGCGACCGAAGCGCTTGTACGCGGTGGAGAATTTGTGTAAGCAGGTACTATCTCCTTCAGGCATCGGCCGCGAAGTTCGCTGCCGGAGCGTCGGCTAATTTGGACCTTTGATAAGGTGTAGGAGGAAAGTGGCGTGAAGAAATGGCCGTTGATGTTTGTTGTCAGTTTGTTGCTGGCGAGCGGCTGTGGCGGGGTCCGACAGGATGAATTCCTTGGCCGCAGGGCTCTCTCGGAGGAAGAGGTCAGAATCAGGCGTTCGGATATCATCGAACGATTGGCTCCCGAGGACGGGGGAATTAATCGCCGTACATTAGGTGCCCTGGTCGAAGCTGTGCTAACAGTGAGAAAGGATTTGAAGCCGAGGGAGGTACCGGAAGAAATTAACGGGGTAAGACAAATATTGAGAGAAACTAGCTTGCGGGACCTAGAGAAAATTGAACGGATTTTGCCGGAATTAGTAAAGAATAGATAATTCCAGGGAGTGGACTGACGAGCGCTCAATCTTTCTGGGCGTCTATTTTAGGATCCTCATGATGAAATCTCGTCTCAATTGTAGGCTCCTTGGCTCGCCGCATGTTGTTTCTCTTGGCTGAGCCCGTCGTTCCTTGTCTGGTTTAACCGAACCCTCCGAGCCGGTCGATTAGGTTAACACACCGGTTAGAATAACCCCACTCATTATCGTACCAGGAGACGACCCGCGCATAGCCGTCCCCCTTGGACTGTGTTACCAACGAATCGAAGATCGACGAGTGCGGGTTGCCAATGATGTCGCTCGAGACCAACGGCACCTCGGAATATTCGAGAATGTCCTTCAGCGGTCCGTCGGCTGCTGCTTTCACCGCCTGGTTGACTGCTTCGCAATCCGGTTTCTTTTCGAGCTGCACGACCAGATCGACCACCGAGCCATCGCTCACCGGGACGCGGGCCGCGATGCCATCGAGCTTGCCCTTGAGTCTAGGGAGCACGACGCCGACGGCCCGGGCCGCGCCGGTGGTAGTGGGGATAATATTTTCCGCCGCGGCGCGGCTGCGCCGAAAATCTTCATGGGGAACATCCGCGAGGCGCTGGTCATTGGTATAGGCGTGGACAGTCGTCATGATACCGTACTGAATGCCAAAAGCCTCGTCGAGCACCTTGGCTAATGGGGCCAGACAGTTGGTTGTGCAGGATGCGTTTGAGACCAGGCGGTGTTCGGGTTTGAGCTGGTCGTCGTTGACGCCCATGACAACCATATGGTCGACGCTGTCTTTTGGTGGGACGGTGAGCAGCACGCGTTTGGCTCCCGCTGCGAGATGCTTTTCGAGGTCGGCGCGCATCGTGAAAATGCCCGTAGATTCAACAACCACGTCGATGCCGAGATCGTGCCATTTGGCCTCAGCCGGGTTTCTGACGCTTGTCATCAGGATCTTTTTGCCGTCTACGTACAATGCGTGGTCGTCGTAGGTGACGGTCTCTTTCAACGTCCCCATGACGGTGTCGTATTTGAGTAGATAGGCGAGCGCTTCGTTCTTGAAGATATCGTTTATGCAGACCACCTCGGCGCCCTTGTGCTCGTTCAGGATGCGGAAAACGCTTCTCCCGATCCGGCCAAAGCCATTGATCGCAACGCGAATGTTCATGAGATTCCTCCATCGATGGCAGCCAGGCGCTCAATCAGATCGACGACGCGATGGGCATAGCCCCAGCCATTGTCGTACCAGGCGATGGTTTTCACCATATGGTCGCCAAGGGTGGTTGTCGCGAGGCTGTCGAAGGTGCTCGAATAAGGACTCAACTTGACGTCACTCGAGACGATTGGGTCTGAAGCATATTCGACATACTTGACGAACCTAGCGGCGGTGCCGGTGCGCACGACTTCGTTCACCGACGCCTTGGAGACGGGGGCACGAGTAAACATGGTCATGTCGACGAGCGACCCGTTCGACACCGGAACGTTCAACGCCAAACCTGTGATTTTGCCCTGGAGATGGGGCATCATTTGTTCGAGCACGCGCGCCGCGTTGGTGTCGGTGGGAATGATGTTCTCCGAAGCAGCGCGCGACCGTCGCAAATCGCTCGCCGGTACGTCGGCCAGCCGCTGATCGTTGGTATAGGCGTGCACGGTGGTGAAGAACATTCGCTCGATGCCGAAAGCATCGTCCACCATGGCGATAATCGGCGCCGCGCAATGGGCGGTAATCGAAGCGTTGGAAATGATTCGGTGTTTCGGTCGCAACTGCTTGTCGTTGACGCCCATGACCACGGTAATGTCGGGTTCGTCGATGGGCGGCACGCACAGGATCACACGCTTGGCCCCAGCATCGAGGTGCTTTTTCAGCTCCGCGCGACTGCGGTAACGGGCCGTTGCCTCAACGACGACGTCGACGCCCAGTCCGCTCCAGTTGACGTCGCCAGGCTCGCGCCCGGATAGCATGGTGATTCGGCGCCCGTAAGTAAACAAGGCACCGTCGGTGACCGATACCGCGTCGGGAAACCGCCCGAGGATGGTGTCGTACTTGAGCAGGTACTCCAGGCCCTTGTGATTCGCTATATCGCTAATGACGGTGACTTGGATGTCATCCCGCTTGTAGAGAATGCGGAACAAATTGCGGCCGATGCGGCCAAAACCCATCAAGCCAACCTTTGTACTCATAATTCTCCCGTTCTGGTGCCGTCTTGTCGGGGCTCTGCCGTATTGCGAAAATCATCCATGAGCTTTGGTATCCGCGATCCATGAAGGCGCGAGCGGCAGTGCGACCCCGGAAGTGGCTATATATCGACTAAACGGATGCGGCAATGCAGCCCCAATTTCGCCTGTCCGCCCCGCAAATTCGTCAACAACCGCCGGCAATAGGCACTAAAAAAACGTATCCTCCGTTATTGACGGCTAGTATAGCAATTCTGGCTTCTCTTGGCGAATCTTCTCTTTGTTTGGCATTAGGGTCCTGGAGAAGAACCGTGTCGGACTGTATCATGCGACCCGGATGGGCGCCCGATTCAGGTGAATTCCCTCTTTTACTCCGAGGTTAACGCCCCAACCTTAAGGATAATCTTCTTGAAAGCCTCCTGCAAAACCAGCATCCGATGCTGTCAAGTGGCCTCAGTAGATTCGGGTTGTTTCCGCCTGTGCTCTACTACTTCGACGGCCGGGAGAGTGCTCGAAAGCGTCCTTTTGGTTGTTTCGTTGCCATCGCCAGTGGGATCGATCTTGTGGATGGTGTTCCGAGATCTGGGGATCGCAAGTGAAACTTGGATTCGAGTGTAGGCAAAAAACAACCGGCGGTTGAGCTTCAAGCCGGGACAGAATCTGTTCAAGCGTCCGAGCGATTCGCCGAAGCGATGCCCGGGCTCTTTCTCATGATCGAAGTACGAACAGGACCCGCAGATCAACTCACCTATCTGCGAGGGCCATCCATTAACCTGCCTGTAATTGCTTCATGAACCAATCCGCAATATAGGTGCGACGGTCGAAGCGCTTCTCGCCGTGGCCGACGCCGTCAAGCATCTGGCGCTTGGGTGAGTTAACGGCCTTTTCATAAAGTTTCAAGGCGCCCCGAGGGTCCATGACGCGATCGTCGTGGCTGTAGCCGACAAGCAGCGGACATTCGATCCGGTCGGCTCTGCCTTCGAGTGTGAATTCCCGTATTTTCTCCCTCGCTTCTGTCAGGTCTTTGGCGCCCATCAACCAGCGCAACCTGTCTTGAATCGGCGGGTAAAAATCGAATATGTCCTCGACGAGATTGTAGGCGCCGCTCCAGACGGCAACCGCTTTGATTCGCTTTTCAGCGGTGGCGCAACGCGGGCCTGAATACCCTCCCATGCTGGAACCGTGCAAGCCGATCCGGTCATGATCGACGTCAGGACGCGTCATCAAATAATCAATAACGGCTTTGGCCACCCGCTCACAGTCTGGCGGCGCATAGAGTTTTTGCTCGCGCAAACTACCGCCGTGCCCGGGGCCGTCGACATCGATGAAGGCCATGCCGCGTCGAACGTACTGACCGGCACCTCCATCTTCCCCCCGCAGCAGAATGCCGTCGGCGCCGCCATAATTATAGACGACCGGGGAGCGCGTCCCCGGTTTGCTTCGAGCGGGATAGAAGAGGGCATCGAGCATGTGGCCCTCGTAGGGAATTTGCACGCGCTCAAATGGGGCGGAAACCTGGCTCCATGCTTTGTTAAAGTTCTCTTTGAGCTTGGCGAAGGTCGGGAGCATTCTGGGGTCGCTGTCGGGCATGTAGACAACCGCTCGACGGTAGAAGTCAGCGGCCCGGAGGTAAAACTCGTGTGCGGTGACTTTTCGGTCTTGGCGCGCAAACTCCGCGGCCAAAGTTTCGTTTTTTTCCGCTACAGCAGTCCATTCCAAATGCCAACTCTCGAGATTGTACGGCTTGACACGGCGGGCGACGGCCCGAATATGGGGGTCCGGGTGGTCGGGGGAAATCTCCATCCGTACTTCCAGCTGTCCTCCCCCGGGCAACCCTTTTCCCGGGAAGAGGGCCTTCTCGGTCACCTCTCTCTTGAGCACATCACCACCATTGAGCGCCATGCGTCGTTCCTCCTCTCGATTTCAGAGTATCTCCCTTTCTGTGCCTCAGGGCTAGCGAAAATTCAAACGGTCGCTGGTGTGCCGGACCTCAAGTTTGTTTAACAAGACATTGTTCAGGGTCGGGCCCTCCCAGCCAAAGGCAATGATTCGGTGGCTTGATGCAGCCGGCAGAGGCAAGTAGTGGAACCAAAAGCGCGGTCAAACTTCAAACAACTGGCCAAGCACCGAAGATGTCAGGGAGCCTGTGCGGTAAGGTGCCATTGTCACTCCAGGCTAAACCTATAGCTCAGTTGATCCACTGGTTTCACGAACTCTAGCTCCAGCTCACTAGCGTCAAACGCTAGGGATGATGACTTCGTCTCGAACGCGGTTTACTGTTTCCAGTTCGCCGAATTGCTTGCTGCTTTCTTTGCGGCAGGGAGAATACTGAACTGCGGTTGCGGCTCCGGCCCACGTGTGAATGCTTGCACTGCTCAACAAAGTACAAGAAGAGCCGTCGCTGAAGGGCGAATTTTTGCGCCAAGGCTTCAGGGTGCCACTGAACGCCGAGCACGAAAGAATGATTCAAACTCTCAATGCCTTCAATGACTCCGTCTCTTGCCATTGCGCTTACGATTAATCCTGTGCCCAGTCGCTTGACCGCCTGGTGATGCGTGGTGTTCACCTCCAAGGTTTCTCGTTTCATGATCCGGTGCAACAATGTTCCCGGGTGGATTCGTACAGGGTGGCCTCCAATCGCCTTACGCGCGGACTGCTGATGTTCGCTTGCGTGGGGAAGCTGGGTCGCGATGTCCTGGTAAAGGGAGCCCCCGAGAGCGACGTTGATCGCTTGGGCGCCCCCGCAAATACCGAGGATTGGTAGATCTCTCCTCAATGCCGAACCGATCAATTCAAGCTCGAATTTGGTTCTCCGCGGTTTGACGACGCCGAGGACTGCACGCGGCCTTTCACCGTAGTGACGGGGATGGATGTCAAAGTTGCCGCCGCTGACGACGAGCCCATCGAGCCAGGGCAAGAGCCTATCGATCTTGGAGCGCGAAGCGCCGAGGGAGAGAATCACGGGCACCCCGCCGGCGCCTTCGATGGCAGTGCAGTAGTGTTGCTGGAGTTGCAGTGTGAGATGCTGTTTGCTTCGAGCCGCCTTTGAATGATTGCCGGACATTTCCGGTGTGATGCCGATGAGGGGCGCGGAACTTCGGAGGGGTCGGGTCATTTCTGTTGGTCGTATAAGCGCTTGTAGATCCGGTGGTTGCGCATTACCAATTTCACGTACTGGCGAGTCTCGCGATAGGGAATTCGCTCCACGAACTCCTCGATATCGTCGGTTTCCATCCTCTGCTCCCAACGGTCCACGGCGGCTTCTCCGGCGTTGTAAGCGGCTATCGCCTTGAACCAGTTATTCGAGTAGCGCTGCAGGAGGTCCTTGAGGTATTGAGTTCCCAAGGTCAGGTTCAAGTCGGGATCGAAGAGGCTCTCGTTTGAGGGGACGGCAATGCCGATTTGTCTCCCGACCCGGCTCGCGGTGGCGGGGAGCAGCTGCATGAGACCGAGGGCTGCTGCCGACGACCTCGCGCGCGCGTCAAAGAGGCTTTCCTGCCGAATCAACGCGAGAATCAGATAAGGATCGATGCCCCGCTCCCGGCCTTTTTCGCGAATTGCGTCCCAATAGGCTAAAGGAAAGCGATGCAGATTTCGCTCGGCGGATGCGTCTGGCAACTGATAGGCAAGTCTGACGGAATGCGTATAGGCTTGATTCCTCGCGTATTCGCGCACAAGAAGCAGTTGGATGTCCTGCGACCGGCCCTTGCGCTGAATCTCATCTAACTCGTTTACCGCGAGTAGGCGCAACTTAAGTTCTGCCAGCTCTCGCGCCCGGGTGAGATGAAAAGCCGCTTCTGAGGGGGGCGGCGGCTCGGAGCTTTCGCCCCTCGGTGGAGCCTCTGGCGTGGATTCGGCGGCCGCGATGCCGGCTCTACCTAGCCCCTGAACGGCCAAAGCATGATAGTAGGACTCCGGCGCGTTGGAAAGAATTTCCTGCAAGAGTCGAATCGCCGCATCGGTTTTGCCCAGCTTTTCGGCAGTGCGGGCCTGCCAGTAGGCTGCTGCGGTTCTGTAATTTGCCTCCCAACTCTGGTTTGCAAACGCACTGAGAGTGTCATGCGCCTTCTGCCAGTCGCCGGCGCGGTAGTACAGCCACGCAAGCCGCCATGTGGCGTCGTCGGCGGTTTTACTATTGGGAAATTTTTTCGGTAAGGCGCTGTAAAGGGCGATCGCATCATCCGGCCTATTGTCCGACTCATGGATGATGGCGGCGGCAAACTGCGCATTGTCCGCCTGTGGGGCGTGGGGGTATTGATTCATGAGCCTTGTGAAATAGTCGAGCGCTTGACCATTGTCGTTTCGATTCCACAAAATTCGTCCCACTTGGTAGAGCGCATTCGAAGCCTCCGAGCTCTTGGGAAAATCTCGCGCGATCTCCTCGAGCAGGGGAATGGCTTCGTTTCGTCGGCGCACGGACAGATATAAGCTACTCAGTTTCGTCAACAACCGAAGCCGGAGCGCCGGGCCGAGATCCCGATCGAGCAATTTTTTGTAGAAGGTTTCGGCCGCCCCGAATTGCCTTTCCCGTACGAGAAGGTCGGCCTCATCCGAGATTGCCGTAGCAGTCGAGATGCCGAAGATTCGGGGGTGCCGGTCACGCAAACGAGCCACCTGCGTCCGGGCAGCCCCGGCCGCCTGCGAGAGGGGTGCAAAGCTTCTCACCTCTTGGTAGAGGGAATAAGCCTGATAGACATCCTCCTGTGCCTCCTGTGCTTGCGCCTGGAGATAGAGCGCCTCTGCTGAAAGATCACGTTTCAAATTCTGCGCGCTGCGCAACGAGCGCAGAATCTCGATCGCCGGAGGGAATCGTTGCTCGGCGATTGCGACCTTTGCCCTTTGCAGTTCCGCCGGGTAGTACCAAATACTCAAAGGAAATTCCTGTCTAATGCGGGAAAGAAGTTGTCGCGCCGCGTCCCAGTTATTCTCTTGGAAGGCTATCAAGGCCAGATAGTACAGGCTGTAGTCTTCGAGCGCGTAGCCGGCGTTCAGGGTTTTGTTAAAAAGCTCTTTTGCTTGGGAGTGCGCGCCGGCCGTGTATAGCGCGTAGGCCCGGGCGAAGTTCTCCCTATGGCCGAGTTCCTGAGATGCAGCCTCGGGCGCAAAACCCGCCAACAAAGCCGCGATGATCACCGTTCGCAGGACAGATTGCGTCGCCATGGAGTGAAAGTTTAGCGGAGGTGTCAGATGGATTCAATGATTCCTGATACTTCAGATGAGAGGACGCAGCATGCGCCAGCGAGCGGCGGGGCATCATATGTTGTTTTTTTTGCGGATCGACGTTATGGTTTTTGCATGCGGGTGGGGAACGGTCCCGCTCGCGGCGGGTGGGATTGTTTGTTGGCGGGCAGGTGACACTAGGAGGAAAAGCAGGGTGAAGATCGAGGGAAGTTACACGTTCAATGCGCCAAGGGAAAAAGTCTGGGAGGTGCTCCTTGACCCGAAAGTCATGGCTCAGTGCATTCCGGGTTGTGAGGGGCTGAATCAAATCGGGCCCGATCAGTACGAGGCCACAATGAAGGTCGGCATCGCAGCCGTCAAGGGGAGCTATAAAGGGAAGGTGACGATCAAAGACAAGCAGCCTCCCTCGCATTATGTTCTCAGCGGCGAAGGGGCAGGGGGACCGGGATTCATGCAAGGCGATGTTGCGATTGATCTCAAAGAGAACAACGGGCAGACGGTCCTGACCTATAGCACCGATGCCAAGGTCGGAGGGCTGATTGCAAGCATTGGGCAGCGGATGTTGGGAGGCGTGGCTAAGATGATGGTCGACCAGTTTTTCAAGAAGATTGAAAGTTTTATCTAAGTGAGCGATGTCTTGCGGTGAATCGAGCGGGCGCCGCGAACCTTTGCGCGCATTGAATGCGGCTACCGCCACAACGGTCAGCTCGCCGCTGGTCAGCGTCATTATTCCGACTTACAACCGCTGGCCGATGGTCGGCGAAGCCGTTGACTCGGTTTTGTGCCAAACCTATTGTTCGTTCGAGATCATTGTAGTCGACGATGGGTCCACGGACGAAACCTATGAGGCACTGCGCCTGAGGAACGCCGAACTGGAAATCCTTCGGCAATCGAACAGGGGAGTCGCAGCCGCGAGAAATGCGGGCGCGAAGCGTGCCCGCGGCAAGTACGTTGCCTTTCTCGATTCCGACGATCTGTGGCTACCGAGAAAACTCGAGGTGCAGACAGCTTTCATGGAGCGAAACCCGAACGTCGCGATTTGCCAGACAGAAGAGATTTGGGTTCGGGGTGGGGTGCGCGTCAACCCCAAAGCCAGACACCGAAAGCCAAACGGAGACATTTTTCGGCGCAGCTTGGAGCTTTGTCTCGTCAGTCCATCGGCCACCATGATGACAACGGAAGTCTTGGACCGAATTGGCGGATTTGACGAGGATTTCCCGGTGTGTGAAGATTATGAGCTTTGGCTGCGAATGGCGGTCGATCACTTGGTGCCGTTGATTGATTCACCGCTCGTCGTAAAACGCGGTGGGCACACCGGTCAGCTGTCTCGTTCGACGTGGGGGATGGACCGGTTTCGGATTGCGGCCATTCGAAAGCTTCTGCATAGCGGTCTGGTTGGAGATAGGCGCGAGTGGGCCATCGAGGCATTGCAATGGAAGGTCGCCATTGTGGCCGAGGGAGCGCGCAAGAGAGGTAGGGAGGACAGCGCCAAGGCTTACGAAGCCATACTTTCGGAGTTCTACGATGAGCCTAGAGAAGACGGCGAAAGATCAGATTCGCGAATACGCAAGCAGGAAAGCGTTTCATCCGCGCACAGTGGAGCGCTGGCTTAGCTGGAAGCCGTCGGACCGAGATGCTCTGCTGGAGCTAGCTTGGGCGCTCAAGCTCGGCGAAAATCATCTTCGCGACCTGATGGATTGGCTCGAAGAGATTGCCCTTCGCGACTCTGTTTCCATTTGCGATATTCTGCGCGAGGACTCGATGGCGACGATTCAATCCGATCCACGGCTGGGCCGAGGCGATCGACTCAAGCGAATAAAAGACCGCGTGCGCCGCCTGCGGTTTCCCCGTCTCAGTCGGCTGGAGGATGCTATCCAGTCAAAGATTCGGGAACTCAAGTTGCATCCGCAAGTAAGGCTCTCTGTCGCCCCGG
>JBFJTQ010000012.1:0-12294 GCA_041625275.1 Binatia bacterium
CGTGAGCCGTGGTCATACGACGGACTTCCAGCCGGCCCGTCTCCGGGTCCACATGGACCTCCGCGATCTGAACCACGAAAGCAGCCACCGGCGAGCGACTCGCCACTTCAAAGGTGTCACGCACGCGCAGCGCGCCGCCATCGCTCGTCGCTAGACGCGCCACCTCGGCGAATGCAATCGATTTCTTGCCGCCGCCCTGGGCCCGAAACCGCCCCTTCTCCAACGTCACCGCACCGGCGCCGCAGCCCAAAAGGGGCGCCGCTGCGGCGATTAATTTTTCCCGCAGCTTCTCAGCCGCCTGCAACACCACATGGCCGCTCATATTCGTGATCTTGCTTCCGCCCGGAGCCGCGTCGCTCTCGAAAGTTTCCGTATTGCCAAGCTCGATCCGCACGGCCGCCGGTGACACGGTGAGAACTTCCGCTGCTATTTGTTGCAGCAACGTGTGCGTCCCCGTACCGATGTCCGGAACAGCCGTCAGGATCGTGACCGTGCCGTCGGAAGCAAGTGAGAGCTCCACGCTTGCCTTGCCCGAGCCGCCGACATGCCTGAGAGCAACGCCGATACCCCGACCCACGTGTTTTCCCTTCTTCTTACCCCAGCCCGCCTTGTGAGCGGCAGCTTCGAGCGTCTCACGAACGCGCACCTTGTCGACAGCGCGGCCGCCGGGCAATTTGTCGCCGTCCTGCAAGAGGTTTCTGAGGCGCAACTCGAGCGGATCCATTTTCAACGCCTTGGCAATCAGATCCATGTGCGATTCGGCCGCAAAAACCGCCTGCGGCTGTCCCGGGGCGCGGTAATAGCCGCACGGGACGGTATTGGTATAGACGCCGTAGGAGCGGACGGAATAATTGGGAATCCGGTAAACGCCTGTCGTATAAGTCGCGCCCCCCAGGTTGGGAGGGTCACCGGGCTTGAACGATGCGTAAGCGCCGCTGTTGAAGATGACTTCCACGTCGCGGGCGATCAATGTCCCATTCCGTTTCACGCCGCTTTTGATGCGGATGATCGATGAATGGCGCGGATCCCCGGCGACTAACTCTTCGGCATAGGTCATGATCATTTTGACGGGACGCCGGCTCGCCTTTGCCAGCTCATAGCAAATGGGGATGTCCATGAGCGCCCCCTTGCCCCCGAAATCGCCGCCGACGGCGACCACATGAACCCGGATCTGTTCTCTCGGAATCTGCAGCTGACGCGCGAGATGGGATTTGACGCGAAACGGCGCCTTGCACGACGCCCAGATGTCAATGCCATCGGATTCATCAAACGCCACGACGACGGAGTGCGGTTCGATGTAGGCTTGATGGACAAGTCCTGTCTTGAAGGTATGTTCGAGAATCACATCCGCCCCATGAAATGCGGCCGCGACATCGCCTGCGGTCCAATGCTGCAGGGCAAAAACGTTGGGGATTCTTTCCGCCGGCGGTTTGAATCCTTGATAGGCTTCCATCTCTTCGTGCACCAGGGGAGCGCCGGCCTCCATGGCTTGCTTCGGATCGAAAACGGCGGGGAGTTCTTCGTACTCGACTTCCACTAGAGCCAGCGCCTCTTCCGCTGCGTCGCGGTCCTCGGCGGCGACAGCGACAACCTTTTCTCCGATGAAACGGACCTTGCCTTGGGCGAGGAGCGGTGTGTCTTGCAGGCTCAGGCCGACGCGGTGCGGCGGCAGGTCCTCGCCGCGCAGAACGGCCATGACGCCGGTTACCCTTTTTGCCTTTTCGGTATCGACCCGGACAATCCGGGCATGGGCATAGGGACTGCGCAGACAGCGGCCCCAGAGCATACCCGGGAGTTGCACATCCGCCGTGTAAAGGGTCTTGCCTCCGACCTTGTCCGGCCCCTCGATCCGGCCCATCGGGCGCCCTACGACTTTGAGATCCATCATCAACCCCTTTTCCATCATGGCCCTTATACGACGAGCTTCCTCAGCCGCGAACTCAAATAGTCCACTAACACAACCAATGCGATCAGAACAAGAACGATGGCGGCCGCTTCCTGGTACTGAAACGTCCGAAAGCTCGTGTTCATGAGATAGCCGATGCCGCCGGCCCCGATCAGGCCCAGGACGGATGCGGCACGAATGTTAGTCTCCAGGCGATACAGCGCAAACGAGATCACGTCCGGCAAGATCTGGGGCAACACGGCAAAGGAGAGAATTTGGGTGTAACCGGCGCCGGTGGCCCGTATCGCTTCGACCACGCCTTCATCGATGTTCTCCACCGCCTCCGAGAGTAGTTTGCCGAGGACCGTCGCCGTATGAATGGCCAGCGCCAGTGTGCCGGCAAATGCTCCCAGCCCGACCGCCGCCACGAACAAGAGGCCGAGGGCGAGATCCGGAATCGTGCGCACAAAATTAAGCACCGTGCGCACACTGTGGTAGACCGCTAGGTGGGGCGTCGTGTTGCGCGCGGCGAGAAAACCCACAGGAAAGGCAACGACCAGCGCCAGGAAAGTCCCCGCCAGCGCCATTTGCACGGTTTCCAGCGTGGCGCCGACTACGGTCTGGGGAAAGGTGTTGTCCCACCAGCGCTGTTTGATGCGCGCCTCGGACTCCCCGAGCGGCAGCGGAAGCAGCAGTTCGGGCCACGAGAGCCGTTCGGGAAAGAAGTAGCTCTCGGCCGTCGTCACCTTGGAGAAATCCGGCGGTAGCATGCGACCGAGCGTGTGCGCTATTTGGGGAATCCCCTCGAGGAGCTCCCCGGGCCTGATCTTCGCCCCTTGAAAGGACCAGACAAGAACACAGAGGAAAACGCCGAGAAAAATAAAAAACCTAGGTCCCCGCCTCGGCGCCGGCGGCGCCTCGGGCAGCGCTTCAACATTCGCCCGTCCGTTAATTTGTTCCGCCAAGGAGATTCCCTCCGTTTCCTTAAGATGGCCAAGCTTACTTCCTCGCCCGGCGCAACCCGCGTGTCGCCGCTGCTCAGAGCGCTTGTCCCCGGCGGTTAAGATACATGAGCCGCATGCTCTTGTCTTCATGCCGCCGTTTCCTGCGGGCTCTCGCCATAGCGGCCAAATGCGGCTGCCGATGCCTTTTTTCACTGGCAGCAATTGCAGAAAAGAGATATTCGTTATGCAAACGGTCCACCCCGCCGCCGCGTGTTTTGCGCGTAACCCAGAGGACCTTGCTGCGTGTTTCATCGACCATGGCCGATTTAGCGGAAACGATCAGAAGCATACCCCTTTTTGCCGGGCTCTCCCGCGAGGATGTCGCCAAGGTTCTCGGCAAGCTCGAAGAAGTATCGTTTCACGCCGGGGCGACAATTTTCGCCAAGGGCGACGAAGGGGACGCCTTTTATCTTGTGGAAGGCGGCGCAGTCCAGGTGGTGATCGAGAGCGCTGGCGGTCGCAAAGAGACCGTGGCGGTCCTGGGAGCGGGAGACTGGTTCGGTGAAATGGCGTTGATTTCGGGAGAGCCGCGGTCCGCGACCATCATCGCCCTCTCGGATGCGGCCCTGCTGAAGCTGAGCCGGGCGGCCTGGGACGAGTTAATCGAGAAGCACCCCTCATGGCTGCTCCATTTTTGCGCAACGCTAAGCCGCAAGCTCGCTCGAGTGGAGCAACAGTATTCCCAGGGCCGGGACGCGTTTCATTCCCTCGCCGAAAAGTTTTACGCTTCCCGGACGGCCGAGCAGCAACTATTCCTGCGTCGCGCAGCACTGCTTCAGCCGATCGATCCGCAAACGGCAGACAAATTGCTCGACACCGATGATGCAAACCACTGCGTCGCGGCTTTGGTCGAGAGCCACCTGCCGCTGATCATCCGCGCCGCGGAAGGCAAACTTTACGAACTGCACCCCTTCTTCAGGGATTTCTTACATGAGAAGCTGCTGACGATTGAAGGGCGGGAAGCCGAACAGGCATTGCATCTTCAGCTTTCGACCCGATGTGCGGAAATGGGCGATTGGCCGCAGTCGGTTCACCATGCTTTGGAAGCCCATGACTGGTCGAGAGCTGCAAGACTCTTGACAGTCCACAAAGAGGAGCTGATTCGTGACGATGCGCGCTTCGTACACGGCGCAATCGAGCGAATACCGGCGGATGTTCGCGCCGGCGAACCACTTTTGGTCCCACTCAAGGCCGAGGCGCTGGCGCAGATGGGCGACTACAGCGGGGCTGTAAGAACTTACAAGGAAGCTCTCTCACGACTGACGACGGCAACCCTTGGGTCTCAGATCGTCGCGCGATACCTAAGCATGGCCGATGCGCTCTTGCAGAATAACGAGCATGCGCACGCGCTCCAATACCTCCGCAGCGCGCTGAATTTTGCAGAACAGGATCCCGCGACCCTGAGCGGAGATTTCAAAAGCCTCTACGAAGCCGAGGCCGATTCGCGTGCGGCGCCTGACCATCTCGGCCCGAGACCAACGATAGGCTCCGCCTGGTGGAGCCTGACCGCGGGGCTGTCCCGCTTTTACCGCCATCCAACGGCCAGCCGCTGGTTTGGCGGAGTCCTTGGGGCCCTGGTCTGGGCGTATTTCTGGTTCTGGACCCCCGAGATTGGCCTCGAGCCCCCTGCCACCAAGCTATTCGGACTGCTTTGCTTGACTCTCATCTACTGGGTGTTTTGGGTCTTCCCGGATTACGGCGTCGCCCTGATTTTTGCTCTGGGGCTCACCCTCACGGGGCTGGCCAAAGCCGACGTGGTTTTCGGCGGCTTTGGCAGCACGTCATGGTTTATGACGCTTGGTGTGCTTGGCTTGGGCGCCGCGATTACAAGCTCGGGTCTTTTTTACCGCCTGTCGCTTCAATTGGTGCGTGTCTTTCCCCTCAACTATAACTGGCAAATCATCGCCCTCGGTTTGATGGGGATGGTGGTGATGGCGCTTATTCCGCAACAAAGCGCGCGCACGGCGATCATCAGCCAGATGCTGGTCAATCTTTCCGAGAGCTTAGGATACAAAACGCCATCGCGGGCATCGACCGGCTTATTCGTTGCTAGTTTTTTGGGGCTGGGGCAACTTGGTTTTCTTTTTCTCACCGGGTCCACCACGAGCCTGATCGCATGGGGGCTTCTGCCTGCGGAGATTCGAGCGCAGATGACGTGGGGGTACTGGTTTTTGGCAGCATTGGTTCCTACACTGATGGTCGTCGTGGTCATCTTGGGCGGCACGCTGTGGCTCTATCGACCTGAGTCGCACGCGCGGATTTCTTATCGCATGGTTGACAATCAGCTCGGTGTGCTTGGCCCTCTCTCCAGGCATGAGTGGATCACGCTCGTAGTGCTATTGCTGACGCTCATTGGGTGGTTGACCGCCAGTCATCACAAGATCGACGGCGCATGGATCGCCCTCGTGGCTCTCTGCGTACTGGTCAATACGGGGGCGCTCGGCTGGGGCATGGTGAAAAAAGGCATCGATTGGGAAATGCTCATTTACATGGGTGCCACGCTCGCCATTCCCACCCTGTTGAGCCAGGCAAGGATTGACCAATGGCTCGTGGAGCTCTTATCGCCGATCATTCTTCCCTTTGTCGATCAGCCGGCCGTTTGTTTTATTGTCATCGCCTTGATTACCTTCGTCGTCAAACTCGCTTTTACCAGCTTTCTCACGGTCGTCACCCTGACCGTGGCATTGCTGCCGCTGGCGCCCGCGATAGGGGTCAACCCATGGGTCATGGTGATGATTATCTTAATGGCGTCGGAGGTGTGGTTCTTCCCGTTTCAGGTTGACTGGCACACCCTGGCGTACTCGACCACGGAAAGAAAAGGTTTTAGCTATAAGTTTATGTCGCGGATCAATCCTTTCTACGCCGTGGCTTACATCGTGGCCCTGATGGGAGCCATCCCCTACTGGAGATATCTGGGATTGATGCGTTGAAGGCGCACCGCCCAGCCTGCTGGACTCCTGAGGAGCTGACCAAACATATTAGAAATTTCGGGATGAACGCCAAATTGGGCAGAAGAGTGTGTCGCTCAAAGCCCCTGTCTGCCAGACCAGACAAAGGGGCCGAGTTTCCCCAAATCCCCCTCTTTCCCCCTTTATCAAAGGGGGATGAAAGGGGGATTTCTCGATTCCATTGCGCGCTTTCTGTACTGGCGGGATAGGATTTGTTGAAGGAGTTTTGTCGAGTATTCAGTAGTTAAGCACCTAATCTCCCCGTTTCCGCTTGGAAAGAGGCGCGCCTGGATCACGGTTGGTAGACGTTTTCGACCATCGCGCTGCTCAGTTCTCCGACCGGCCCGTCGAAAAAGATCTCTCCTCGCTTGAGGCCCACGATCCGGTCTGCATACTCGCGCGTGAGCTCCAGTGTGTGCAAGCTCACCAGGGCCGTGATGCCGTCCTCGCGACAGACCCGCTTTAAAATGTCCAGCACCACGCGCGACAGTTTTGGGTCAAGACTAGAGACCGGCTCGTCCGCCAGAATGACAGCTGGCTGCTGCATCAACGTGCGGGCGATCGCCACCCGCTGCTGTTCGCCGCCGCTCAGTTCGTCCGCGCGTTTATAGGCGTGAGCCAGCAGGCCGACCCGTTTAAGATTGAGCAGTGCCTGGCGTTTCTCCGCCTGCGAGAAAATCCGCAGCGTGCTGCGCACGGCCGGATGGTAGCCCAGTCCGCCGGAGAGCACGTTTTCAATCACCGAAAGGCGCTTCGCGATATTGAACTGCTGGAAAACCATGCCGATCTTACGCCGCAACAAACGGAGCTCGGAGCGATTGAGGTCGGCCACATTCAGCGGCGCGCCGTCGCTCCCGGCCCTCATGAGCGACCGGGGCACTAGAATTTGGCCTGACGTCGGTTCGACGAGGCGATTAATGCAACGCAGCAGGGTCGACTTTCCCGAACCGCTGAGGCCGATGATGCAGACAAACTCGCCTCGCTCGACATTGAAACTCACGCCCCGCAGCACATGGGTGGCGTCATCGTAATATTTGTGCAAGTCACGGATCTCGAGGATGATCACGGCCGCTTCTTCTGCAACGCCTCTTTGAGCTGGATACCGGCGATGGTGAAGGCCTGGCGCACGGAATCGTAGTCCTTGTCCGTCGCGGGGACGAACCCGTCGATCTGATAAAGGTCGCGCAACATCTTTTTGCCCTTGGGGTCGCGGCTCAACTCGAGAAAAATGGTCTCCACCTTCTTCGCAATGCCCTCGTCGAGCTGGGCGTTGATGACCAGGTTGTCCGCCGGACTCGGTTCGGAAAAGGCGATGGCGCGAATCTTTTTCACGTCTTGAGGGTTCTTGAGATAGCGCATCCAGGCGGTATCGTGTTCGTCGGGGGAGTTGGCATAAGTCGCGCCGGCGTCCACCTTGCCGTTCAGGACCGCCAGCACCGTGGCGTCGTGGCCGCCCGAATAGAGGATTTGCTTGAAATCGCGCACCGGGTCGATGCCGTGTTCGTGGAACATTTTGCGCGGGAAGACGGTGGCCGACGTGGACACCGGATCGCCGAAGGCGAAGGTCTTGCCGCGCAGATCTCCCAGCGTGTTGATGCCGCTATCGGCGCGGGTAATGATCGCGGCATAGTAAAAGGGCGAACCCTTGCGCTCGGATTTGAGCACGACTTTGACGTTCGCCTCGTTCTTGGCCAGCACGTAGGACGCAGGGGTGAGAAACGCGATATCCAGTTTATTGACCCGCAGCGCTTCCACCACGCCCGTGTAGTCCGTCGCCACGAAGGGCCTGACCTCCATGCCCAGCTGGGTTTGCAGGATCTCGACGATGGGCTGGGCATTTTGGATCACCCGCTGGGCATCTTCCGCCGGCACGAATCCCACGCGCAAGACTGCCGGCCGGTCGCCGGATTCACCACAGCCAAGGGCGAGCAACCCCAAGATTAACAGGAGCGCTTTGCTGACCAGGCATCTCATGTCTAGTCCCATAAATACTGAAAGGTGCGCGGCGGTGCAAATGGATTGATTTCTTGGATAGCGATGCTACAAAGAGCCGATGCCGCGAAAAGCTGTTGTGGTCGTCGTCGGCCTGATTCTCTTTTTTGGCTGTGGCGCCATTCGCCCCGTTCCACTGGAAGAGTTGGAACAAAGCCAGGGGGAATTGGCTGCAAACGTTTTTCTTGCCACGGTTCACGGCAAAATCGAAGCTTTTATTGTGCGTCCCAAAGGTCGAGGTCCTTTCCCGCTTATGATCCTGCTGCACGGCCACAGCTGGCGCTCCATGGGAGCAGAGCGAATCTTGCCTGTCGCTGAATTCTTCGCGCGCGACCTCTGCTATGCGAGTTTGGCTGTATCGCTTCCCGGTTACGGACAAACCGAAGTTCCGCAAGGGGCCAACCCGGAGATCACCTTGAAGGTAGTCTTGGATGCTATCTCGGTGGTGAAGGGCCTTCCCTGGATTGACGGTCAACGGCTCTATCTCTACGGCTTTTCTCGCGGAGGGATTTTTACCGCCGCCCTGGTCACACGGATCCCCGTGCTCCGGGGGGTCGTGCTTCATTCGGTCGCGTACGATCTCAACCGCCTTTACCGTCAGACGCCGCACTTGTGGTTGCGCGCCATGCTCAACCCGTCAGGAGATCCCGATGCCACACTCTTTAGCGTTCTTCCCGAGGTGCCGAAGTGGCAGGCGCCGGCATTGATACTACACGGCTTCCAAGATTCTTTGATCCCGGTCGACCAGGCTATTCTTCTAGGGGACTCCCTGCAAGCCGCAAAAAAACCCCACCAGCTCGTGCTCTATCCCGACCACGGCCACCGCCTCCCGTCGGACGAAGTCAGAAAACAAGCGGTGTCATTCCTTGAGAAGAATTCCGGCTCTGCCTGTTCGGTCAGCGGCCCTTGATTTCCTCCAGAAGCCGTTTCGCCGTTTGTTTATGCCGGGTGTCGTCTGAGAACTGAATGGGCAGGTCTTGGACGAGCTTGAGCAGGGTTCGCGCTTGCAACCAGCTCTCCACCGCGACATAACTGCGCGCCAATTCTAACCGGCTGATGATCACGGTGGGGTTCAGAGCCACTGCCTTTCTTAAAAACTCGATAGACCTGGCAAAGCTTCCGTGGGGGACGGAGCTGCTGTAAAAGACGGCGGCTAGCATGCGTTTCATTCGGCCGATTTCTGCTAGTTTCCGATGCCAAACCCCATAGGCATGATAGGCGAACCCATTTTTCGGGTCGAGGGCGATCGACTTTTCTATCGCGCCGCGAATCTCATCGGCCAGCTCGATTTGCTCGGCCACCGGCGATATGGCGGCGATGTTTCCCAGCGAAGCGGCGACGTAAAAATGGCCCCAGGTGGAATTCGGGTCCGCCTCGACCGCTTTCCGCGCATGCGCTTCGGCGGTGCGGTATTCTTGCAATCTTTTTTCCTGCCAGTCGGGCGACGACTCGGGAATCATGTCGCCCAAATCAATATGGACGCGGGCTAGCTTGGACAGCGCCTCGGCGTTCTGCGGATCTAGCTGCAGAACCTTGAGCAGCTCTTTTTGCGCTTCTTTGGTTTTGAAGCTGCCGTAAAGCTCGTCGACTTTCTGTAGCGACCGAGCTATGGGCGAGCCGTCGTTCACGCAATCCGGGCATCCCACCCGTCCGATGGTGATCCCCTTGCTCTCCGCGAAGGCAGATGGCCCTACCAAGGCCAAGTTGATCACGATCCCCACAACAAAAAAAAGAACATGCATCGTTTCACCTAATCGGCACGGCCTTGCCGTTTGCCGCTACCGCGACGTAGACGACGTCGGCTTCGGTCACGCGGAAATGTTTTCCCGGGTCGCTCAAACGTTCGGCTTCCACCAACACGTGGATCGTGATGGAAGTTCTTCCCTCGCGCGCCACGGCAGTATAAAAGCTCACCACATCGCCGACATAGACGGGGGCGATAAACTCAACTTCGCGCATCGCGCGGGTGACGAAATTCCTAGGCGATTGTCGGCTCGCGGCGACAGCCCCGGCCAAGTCGATATGGCTCAGGATAACCCCGCCGAAGATGGTGCCGCGGGCGTTTGTGTCGCGGGGCAACATCGTCACCCGCAATGTCGGTTCGCGAGCTTCAGCCGTCATCTTGAGGGGTTGTCACGCTGCGGCAGGGAAACGCGCCATTCGTCAGCCAACCGCTTCCGGCAATCAAGACTCCACGTAAGTCAACCACGCCGAGTATTTCCTCTCTTTTCCCTTGATGGCGTCGAAAAAACTCTGTTGCAGATCCGCCGTGACCGGACCGGGCTTGCCCGCGCCGATGCGGCGGTCATCCACTTCGCGGATGGGCGTCAATTCGGCCGCCGTGCCGGTAAAAAAGGCCTCATCCGCGATGTAGAGCTCGTCGCGGGTGAAGCGCTCTTCGACGACCTCATAGCCCTTGTCGCGCGCAATGGTCAAGACCGAGTCACGGGTGATGCCGGGGAGAATCGAGGTCAGCGGTGTGGTCTTTATCCGGCGGCTGCGCACCATGAAGATGTTCTCACCGCTCGCTTCCGAGACATACCCCTCGGCGTCCAGCATGATCGCTTCGTCGTAGCCCGATTTTTTGACTTCGGCCTTTGCCAGAACCGAGTTGATATAGTTCCCGGCTGCCTTGCTTTTGGTCATCATCACGTTCACGTGGTGGCGTGTGTACGAAGAGACCTTCGCGCGAATACCGTTTTTGAGCCCCTCATCCCCGAGATAAGCACCCCAGGGCCAAACGGCGATGCACACGTTGACGGGGTTTTTGGGGGCATAAAGTCCCATCTCTCCCAGCCCGAGGAACGCAAGCGGCCGAATGTAGCATTCCTTCAGCTTGTTCGCACGAATGAGCTCCAGGGTGGCCTGCTTGAGTTGCTCGACGGTGTAGGGGAGCGGGAATCCGAGAATTTTCCCGGAGTCGGAGAAGCGGACGAGATGCTCCGTGAGACGAAAGACGGCCGAGCGTCCATCCGCCAAGGCGTAACAGCGAATCCCTTCGAAATAGGCCGTGCCGTAATGAAGTGCATGGCTCAGGACGTGGACCTTTGCGTCCCGCCACCGAACCATCTCTCCGTCGATCCATATGTTCTCGGTCTCAAGTGACATGTTTGACTCTCTTGAAAACTCCTGCCCTGCTCAGATCGCGCTTATTGTACGTGCCCGATGATATCTCATCAAGGGTGGCGCAAAAAAAAGGCCACCACGTCGACCGTGGTGGCCCGCCATGGATCATCGCCCTTTTTACAATCCTTTTTTGAGATTGGGCGCAGGCTTGAACCCCACCGTCCGACTCGCCTTGATATTGATGACCGCGCCGGTTTGCGGATTTCTGCCTTTCCGCGCTTTACGCGAGCGTACGGAAAAAGTGCCGAACCCGGGCACCTGGAACCGCTTGCTCCGCTTGATTGCTTTCGTAATACTTTCGAAGGTTGCGTCGACCGCGTCCCCTGCCGCTCTCTTGCTGATCTTGGCAACTTTCGCCACCGCATCAATTAGTTCGCCTTTGGTCATTGTCTATCCCTCCCTCCCTTGCAAGTATTTTTGACTCCTCGTAAATCGCACCGCCTTAGCCTTAAACGAAGGGCTCTGATGATTCCCAATTCGGCCGGAAATGTCAACAGCCTCCCATGTGTTCCAGCCGCTCGTAGAGCAAACCGTAGCGAATGCCCTGATCGCTCACGACCAATTGGCGAACCCGAAACGCTTCCATGATTATCTTAACCAAGGATGCTCCCGCCAGGATGACATCGGCCCGCATGGGCTCAAGGCCGGGGATCAGCCTCCGTTCCGCCACCGACTTTTGCCGATAAATAGTAATTTGCCGCGCAACTTCTGCTAAAGTCAACAGGCTGCCATGCACTTCGCCGTGAGAGTATTGAATCAAGCCCTTTTCCACGGCGGCCAGAGTCGTGAAGGTTCCGGCGATTCCGACCAGACTCAAGGATCCCAAATCTTCGGGCCAACCCTCCCGCAATCGGCGCACCTCCTCAGCCATGTGCTTCAGCATCCGTCCATACTCCGCCTCGGTCACAGGATCCGACCGCACAAATCGTTCCGTCAATCGCACCGCGCCCAGGTTCAGGCTGACGGCCCGGCGTATGCCGCTGGCGTCGCCGTGAATCAACTCCGTGCTCCCTCCGCCTACATCGATGACCAATAACTCTTTCCCCGCCACATGCAGACCCTTTTGTACGGCAAGAAACGAATACGACGCCTCCTCGTCCCCCGACAGCACCCGCACCTCCAACCCGAGATGCTGTTTAAACCTATCTCGCACCTCGGCGCTATTGGTCGCATCGCGCAGGGCGCTCGTGCCCACCGCGACGATCTCGTCCGTACCGAGCTCGCGGCAGCGTTTTTCGTAGCGCCGCAGAACCTCCAGACTCCGTCGTTGCGCCTCTGCCGTTATTTGCAATGTGCCGTCCACACCTTGACCAAGCCTGGTGATCTCCGCGAGGTCGTC
>JBFJTQ010000013.1:0-12232 GCA_041625275.1 Binatia bacterium
ATTTCGGAGACTACGCTTCCGTCGAGAGATGCATTGAAGGATCCAAAAAAGCAGAAGAGTATGGTTTTGACTCGGTGTGGGTGAGAGATCACCTGGTGTTTGAGCCTCATGGCATGGAAGGCGAAGACAATACCCACATCGAAGGGTTACTGATCCTCGCGGCGATCTCATCGGTTTGCAAAAAGCTCACCCTGGGCACCGGAACGGTCATCTCCCACCGGCATCCGATCCACCTGGCGCAAGCGATGGCCGGTTTGAGTACTTTGTGTGATGGCAAAGTGATCATGGGCATCGGCCTTGGCACGTTCAAGCACGAATTTGAGGCGGCGGGGTTTAAGGGCAATACCCTTCAGGATCGGGCAGAGCTTGCGAAGATCAATTCTGAACTTTGCCGCAGGTTTTGGAAGGGCGAAAAAGTGACATATAAGGATCGTTTTTTTGATTTCGCCGACGTGGAGCTCAAGCCGACCCCGATGAGTCCGATTCCCATTTGGTACGGCGGCGGCACCCCGGCTTCTTGCCGCCGCGCGGCGGAGTACTGTGATGGCTGGATGCCGGGCCGTATCCCGATGCTAACCTTCATAAAGATGGTCGGCTACTTGCGTGAGCAGTACAAAGCCCAAGGACGCCCCATGGGGACCGTTGCCGCGATCCCGATCCTCAGCATCGACAAGGACCTCGACACGGCTCTGAGCAAGGTCAACACCCCAGGCCTGATCAAGGAAGGCAACAATCCGAGCAAGAAAACCTGGGTTAACCACGGCAAGTTTTCCACCTTTGAAGATATCCGCGGCTTGCTTCTCGCGGGTAAACCGGAAGAGGTCGTCAAGGATACCAAGGAATACGAAAAAAATGGTTTGAATCACATCGTGTACGACCTGCGTTTCCGCTATGCGGACTGGTACGAGCAGATTGACTACTTGGGCAAGGAAGTTCTGCCGGCTCTAAGAGCCTAGCGGCAGTTCAATCCAAACCTGCCGTTTAAACGGTTCGAAACGTCCTATCCGAGCCTCTGCAACGTTTTGAACGATTTGAACTTTTTGAACGGTTTGAACAATGTTGGGGAGTCTCAAATGCGTACAGAGAAAGTTAGTTTCTATAGCGAGGGAATCAAGCTAGCAGGAGTGCTCTACCTCCCCGATTCGGATCAAGGCAAACCGTATCCGGGCATCGTCCAGGGGCCGGGGTTCCTCGGGCTCAAGGACGCCAAGCACTATATTATGATGTTTGAGAAGCTCTGCGCGGCAGGCTACGCCTGCCTCTGCTTCGATTATCGCGGCTGGGGCGACAGCGAGGGCGAGCAGCGCGGGTGGGTCATGCCAATGTGGCAGGCACAAGATATCCGCAATGCAATCACCTACATGCAGACGCGGCCTGACATCGATCCGGACCGGATCGCCACCTATGGTTCCGGCGGCACAGGCGGCGGCAATGCGGTCTATGTGGCGGCCACCGACCCGCGCGTCAAATGCGCCGTCAGTTATCTCGGCGTGAGCGACGGGCGCGCCTGGCTGCACTCCATGAGACGCGAGTACGAGTGGGTGGACTACCTGAAGCGGCTCGAAGAGGATCGCAAGAAGCGAGTTCTCACGGGCGCGGGTGACATTGTCAGCGCCCGGGAAGAGATCATGGTCGCAACCCCCGAACGGAAGGCAACGAACATCAAGAAGGAAGTGGAGTCGAAGATTCCGGATGCCATGCCGCTTGCATGCGCCGAGGCGATTTTAGAGTACAGTCCCATCGCTGTCGTTCACAAGATCTCCCCGCGCGGCGTGTTGTTCATTGCCGTGGAAGGCGATGCCGTCACGCCGGAACAGCAGTCGTTCGACCTTTACGAGAAAGCCGGCGAGCCAAAGAAATTGATCGTCTATAAAAAAACCACCCACTACGGCATCTACAACGACTACTTCGACAACGTCGCCGCCAACGTGATCGACTGGTACAACCGGCACCTGAAATACGACAGAGTGGAGATCATCGAAGGTCACAGGAGCTAAACATGCGCAAAATCTCATTTGGCGTTCGGGTACCGAATTCGGGGCCCCTCTCGAGCATTGAAAACATTGTCAAGGCAACCAAGACCGCTGAAGAGCTGGGATTCGATGCGGTTTGGGTCCACGACCATGTCGTGTGGAGCTCGGAAATGCACCGCCACCATATTTCATCGGGTGCCTTCGAAGCGATCACCGACACGCAGGATGCCAATTTCTTTGAAGCCACGACGGTTCTGTCCTATCTGGCGGCGGAGACAAAAAAGATCGTTCTGGGTGTGGCCTGCCTGGTCATGCCCTGCCGCAATCCGATCTACGCGGCGAAACAATACGGGACGCTGGACTGGCTCGCTCAGGGCCGTTTGTTGGTCGGCGTTGGCCTTGGCTCAAAAGCCACCCGCGAATCCGACGAGTTCGGTGTTTTCGGCGTCTCCTATGACAGGCGCGGAGACCGCACGGATGAATACATCGAAGCCATGAAGGCCGTTTGGACTCAGCCTGTCGCCTCTTATAAAGGCGAATTCATTCAGTTCAAAGACGCTGAAATTTACCCGAAGCCGGTGCAGAAGCCCCACCCGCCAGTCTGGGTCGGGGGCTGGATGAAACTGGCCGCCAAGCGCGCCGGCAAGTACGGTGAAGGCTGGATTCCCGGTTGGTTGTCTCCGAAGGAGATGAAAGTGGGTTGCGATATTCTTGCCCAGACCGCAAGAGAGAACGGCCGGGACCCATCGAAAATCACCATTGCCGTCGAGAAGCTCGCCACCATCGCCAAGACGCGCGACGAAGGACTCGACCTCGCCATGCCAACGCTCAAGACCAGCAGCGAAAGTTATGAGCGGGACATCGACAGCATGCAGTTCGCGCTGGATCGTCATATCTTTGGATCCGTGGACGATGTCCGGCGTCGCGTCGACGATTTCATCGAAAACGGCGTGCAGCATTTTGAGCTCAAAATCATTTATCCGACCATGGACAGCCTGGCGAAACAAATGACCCTTTGGGCGGAGGAGATTCTACCGCATTATGAATAACGGCAAACAAACGCTCCAGCTACATTTTCACCTCAACGGCAAGGCCATGGAAGTTGAGTGCGAGGCGCAAGAAACGCTCGCTGAAGTCCTGCGCAACCGGTTGAATCTGAACGGCACGAAGGTCTCTTGCGAGGTTCAGGTGTGCGGGGCCTGCACAGTGTTAGTCAACGGTCTGCCGGTTAGCTCTTGCACACAGCTGGCTTACGAAGTGCGCGGCAAACAGGTGATCACCATCGAGGGGTTGGAAAAGCCAGATGGCACGCTGCATCCGATCCAGCAGGCCTTCATCGATGAGTTCGCCTTTCAATGCGGTTTTTGCACGCCTGGGATGATCATGTCCGCCAAAGCCCTGCTGGATGAAAACCCCAAACCGACACGCGACGAGATTATCCACCACATGGATGGTAACATCTGCCGGTGCACTGGCTATCTACCCATCGTGAACGCCGTTCAGCGTGCCGCCGAGGTCATGGCTAAGGAGAATCTGAAGTGAGTGCGGAAAAGAAAACCGATTTTCACGTCGTCAACCATTCCCTGCCCCGTCGCGATGGCCGGGTCAAAGTGACCGGTCGAGCCACTTATGTCAGCGATGTGAAGCTGATCGGCATGGCCTACGCGAAGGTGCTGCGCAGTCCGTTCGCGCATGCGAGGATCGTTTCCATTGACACCTCGCGGGCCGAGGCGCGCCCTGGCGTTTACTGTGTCCTGACTGGAAACAACTTGACCGGTCTTAATCCTTACTACGGGCACGCGGTCAAGGACCATCCGCTGCTGGCCATCGAAAAAGTGCGTTACGCGGGCGAGCCCGTCGCCGCCGTCGTCGCCGTCGATGAACGGACCGCATTCGAAGCCTTGGAATTTATTGACGTGAAGTACGAAGAATTGAAAGCCGTTTTCACCCCTCAAGAAGCCCTGGCGACGGATGCCCCGCTGCTGCACGAAAGACAATTTGAAGCGGGGGCATTGCGCGGCTTCGAAGGTGATGTCACCGCCGGCAAAGGGAGCAATATTTGCCAACGGCACCAGATTCAATGGGGCGATGTCGAAGAGGCTTTTAAGAAAGCCGCGGCCGTTGTCGAAGGGGAATATTACTTCCCCATGACTTACGCCTACGCCATGGAACCCTACGTGGCCATCGCCGATGTCAACGACCAAGGCGTAACCGTCTATTCTTCGGCGCAGCATCCGTTCATGGTGCGCCACGATCTCAAATCGGTTTTTAATTTGCCCGTGAGCAAAGTGCGCCTGATCGTACCCTTCGTCGGCGGTGGCTATGGCAGCAAGTCATACACGAAGATCGAACCCCTGGTGGCTGCCTGCTCGTGGAAGGCCAAACGGTCGGTCAAATTACAGTTGACCGTGGAAGAAGCCATGCTCACGACGCGCAGCGATGATGCCTATACATGGATGCGCACGGCGGTGGACGCCAACGGAAAAATCATCGCCCGTCAGGCCAAGATCTTAATGAATACCGGTGCCTACGCGGAAAACAGCCCCTTGGTGGTGGAAAAATCGACGAATCGTTGCGTTGGTCCTTACGCCATTCCCAACGTATTAATCGAGAACTGTTCGCTCTACACGAATACGGTGCCTGCCAGCTCCTACCGCGGCTTCGGTTGCGCGCAGGTAACCTTGCCCGGCGAGTCGCAGATCGACGAGCTGGCCGCCAAGATTGGCAAAGATCCCTATGAATTCCGCCTTGCCAATGCGGCAAGGCCTGGGGAAGAGTTTTTTCCGGGAATGCGGCCCTTTGACGGCACCCTAAAGGAAGACCTAGAGACCGCCGCCAAGGCTATCGGGTGGCATCAATCCGTGCCCAAAGGTCACGGCCGCAGTCTCGCCTGCTCCGGCAGCGACGCAGGCGCTTATCCGCTCACGTCAACAGCCATTCGGGTGCATGCCGACGGGTCCGTCACGGTGATGACTGGCAGTACGGAATTGGGCCAGGGGAGCCACACCGTGCTGCCGCAGATCGCCGCCGAAGAGTTGGGCGTGTCTTTCGACAAAGTGAATGTCGTCTCTTCGGACACGGCAATCACGCCCTACGACCGCTCCACCGGCGCCAGCCGAACGACAACGCTCATGGGGAGCGCCGTGTTGGAGGCATGCCGCGAGGCCATTCAGCAAATGGTTGTCATGGCGGCCGATGTCTTGAAGGTCAAGATCGAACAGATCCAGGTCATCCGGGGCGGCCTCCGTTGCGGCGAGGCTCAGCTCAACTGGTCGGAAGTGATAAGTAAGTTCTATGCTCTCCCCGACGGCGAAGTCATCGGCCGCGCTTATATTCGCAAGTCGGGCAAATTTTCGAAGCTGCCCGTGTTCTGGGAAACCGCCTGTACCGGCGTGGAAGTCGCCGTCGATGAAGAGACGGGGAAGCTCTCTATGGAGAAACTGGCCACGGTCGGCGATGTTGGCCTCGCCATCAACCCCGCGCTGGCGGAAGGTCAGGATATCGGTGCTGCAACCATGGGCATGGGCATCGGCCTTTTTGAGGAACTAGTTTACGAAGGGCCGCAACTGGTCAACGGATCAATCTTGGATTACCGGTTGCCGCGTTTTTCGGATCTGCCCAAAGAGATTCATCTGCATCTCGTCCAGAATCAAGACGGCGTGGGACCCTACGGCGCCAAAGGCGGCGGCGAGGCTTCTCTCAATTCCATGGCCGCCAACATCGCCAATGCCGTTGATCGCGCTACGGGAGCCCGAATCCGTCAAGCCCCTCTCACCCCGGAAAGAGTCTGGCGCGCATTGAAGGAAGCACGCAGCGGGCAAGGAGAGAAGAAATCATGATGCCGCTTAGACGTTTTACGATCCATCAACCCAAAGACCCTGCTGAAGCATCTCAAATGCTTGCGCAATTCGGCGAAACCGTGCGGCTTTACGCCGGCGGCACAGAGCTTTTGCTCGCCATGAAACATGACCTCCTGCGCTACGAGCACCTCGTCGATGTGAAATCCATCGCTGGCTTGGACACCATCGCAGTGCGAGACTCCGCGCTGGTCATCGGCTGCGCCGTCACTCACAGAGCGATCGAAAGATCGCCGATCGTCAAAGAAAAAATCCCAGTGCTCGCGGACATGGAAACCCAGGTCGCCAACATCCGCGTGCGCGCCTGCGGGACTTTGGGCGGCAACATATGCTTTGCCGAGCCTCATTCCGATCCCGCCGCACTGTTGGTTGCACTAGGAGCTAAGGCATACATTCAACAAGGTAACCGGTCGAAGACAGCAACGATCAAAGAGTTGATCACGGGCGCCTACGAAACGTCCCTCGCGTCGGACGAATTGCTTACGGCAATAGAGATTCCTTTGCCGACGAAGTCACGGCGGGCGGCCTACGTCAAATTTCAAACGCACGAGCGGCCCACCTTGGGCCTCGCCTTGGTCCTGGAGACCGATGAGGGCGGTCAAGAAATTAAAAAAGCTCGGGTCGTGGTAGGCAGCGTCAGCGCGGTACCGAGCGCGTCAGACCAAGCCGACGCGTTGCTCCAGGGCCCTCGGAGCCAGGTTGAAAAGCAAGTGGGAGATGCCGCGCAAGCCTTGGCAGAGGCTGCTGATCCTGTCGATGATTTACAGGGCAGCGGCGAATACAAACGCCACCTGATAGGCGTTTTCCTCAAGCGCGCTCTCATGAAAGCTCTCGCCTAAGACCGCTCTTTACCGTTAGCGCCTCACAAACTGCACAAATCCAAGCGTCGGCAAGCGTGTGCGAAGTTGCCACATCCGCAGCCTTCAGCCCACATGAGTTCGGCGCGCCCTCTCCGAGCAACGGCTACCGCCCGCCGCCGCACGCGGCGGTTTCACGTCACTGCTGCACCCCCATGGAGAGACCGTCTATCCTCGCTCGGATCGGGCCAACCCATGCCGCGAACAAAAATTTGAAACGGCCTCGGCTTCATTCGCAGGCGCCTAGAGCCATACGCAATGGCGAATTTGGCGACTGTTGGCTTTTCTTGGGACTATTCCTTCCTCTCCATCACCCTGTTTTCACGCATCGAGGCAGCAAGCCCCTTGCAGCCGGCCGTGCCGCGGTACTATCATTTAGCGGGACATTTCGCGAACTAACAACGTCATTCCCGGAGGTGCCCCATGGACATTATCGGGGAATTTGTCCGAAACCTGTTTGTGGAACTCACGCCCTTGTTGGAGTGGGCCATTAGAAACTGGGCTTTGACCCTGGTGCTCCTTATCGTTTTGATTTACTGGGCCGGCAGGCAACGAAGAGCCAGAAATCGTTGAGGGGTAACATTGCTCAGCCAGTAACCACCCTGAAGCCGCCGATCCCATCCAAAGCCTAGCGCCAGTCCAGACAGAACAAACAGACGGAATGACCCCTTTCCACTTCTTGCCGATGACAGGAAACTATAAACTTGACGCCGGCATATTCTCTAGGATAGCCTCCAAGCGTGTGGTTCGTGAGCACGCAAACATGCGTCGTCGCGATAACGACAAACGAAACCTAGGGAGGGACAGATGACTTCAGAGAATGACATCGGCGGCATCCAGTTTCGCATTCGCCATACGATGTTGCCCGTTAGCAACCTTGATCGCAGCATCGATTTCTATACTCGCCTTTTCAAGATGGATATCCAGCGGCTGAGGAATGCGCCGGAGAGGAATGAAAGGGTAGCCTATGTGGGCTACGGCTGCGAGGACGACTTTCACGCCCTTGAGCTGATCGAGGACGACCAGAGTCGAGGCAAGACCTCCCTGCCCCCTTGGACCGGTCATGTGGCGATCTATGTTTCGGATCTTTACCAGTTGTGCGAGATTCTAAAGGCCGAAGGAATAGAGTTTATTAAAGACCCCGCGCCCAATCGTCCCGGCAGCAAGGATCTCGTTGCGTTTATCAAGGATGTGGATGGCTACACTCTGGAGTTGACGGAACGACATTCGCGGACGGGACCGCCCGCGAAGCCCCATAGCGCCTAGAGCAGCATTTATTCCGCAGCGCCTGCAGCTTCGAGAACGCTCACGATCGGTGTTTGAGCCGCCTGGCGGGCCAGGGTGAGGGCCGTGCGTCCGTTGGAATCTCTCGCGTTCACCCGCGCGCCGGCGGCCAACAGATCTTTCACGATTTTCAGCCGGCCTTTTACCGCAGCAACCATCAACGGCGTAATCCCGGACCGCGTTGCAGAGTTGACGTCGGCCGCTGCCGCGATCAAAGCCTTGACCACTGCGGAATGACCTGTACCTGCGGACAACAGGAGCGGCGTGATTCGATCCTTCAATCCACGCCCGTTCACATCGGCACCGCCTTGGATCAACACGTTGACAGCGTCGGCTTTTCCTCGTCCGGCTGCGGTGAGGAGTGGGGTTGCTTCCATGTTGTCTTTGGCCTCAGGATCGGCCCCGGCGTTCATCAGCAAGGCCGCGATGATGGCATGCCCTTCCCATGCGGCCAGTTGTAAAGCCGTTTCTCCGCTGTCGTTGCGCGCTTTCACATCCGCCTTGGCCTCGATGAGGAGCCGCACCATCTTCTCGTCTCCCTTGCGCGCCGCCAGCATGAGCAACGTCTGACCATTGTCCAGAGACAGATTCACATCCGCGCCCGCTTTCATTAATGCCTGGACGGATTCCAAATGGCCGCCGATGACCGCGACTCCAAGGGGTGAGAGGCCTCTGTCTCTTTGATTGACCGGCGCGCCTTGAGCAAGTAATTCTCTAACTTTCCCCGTGTCGCCAACGGCCGCCGGCGCGATCAAGGGTGACCGCGAAGCCGTCGTTGGCCCGCAGGCGGTTAGCGTCACCGTCGTTCCACACAATATCAAACCAAAAACAGGGCTGCGGATCTGATTTGAGTTGAGACCTGAGCGTAATAGTCTTTTCACAGTTTTAGGTCGGGGAATCCACATTGACGAATCTAACCGGCTCTTAACTTGAAATTGCGACGATACTTCATGGCTTTGAAACAAACTCACTGTCGGAAACGAGAAAACGCCAGGGCTTGTCCTTCCATGTGCCCGCGTATTCGACGCCGATGCGAGGCCGTGATGCGATGCGCGGGAGGGACTCCCCTGCATCATGGACGTACAACAGCGGGCCGCAGAGATCGATGCCATTCAAGCTGCGGTCGATACTGAATGCCTCGCAGAGTTTGCCTGGCCCGCTGGCCAAGTTCCGCGGCTCTTCCGTGTTCCGGCGCTTCCTCATCAGCTTGATTCCGTCCACCGGTTCCACGGCGCGGATCAACACGGCAGCCGGGAAACCGACCTCCTCGGTAACCAAGTTGAGCATGTGGTGGACCCCGTAGACAAAATAGACATAGGCGTGACCCGCCTGACCGAACATGATGTCGGTGCGCGGGGTGCGTCCGCGCGACGCGTGGCAGGCTTTATCCTCCAGACCAACATAAGCCTCGGTCTCCACAATCCGGCCGATTGTCGTACCATCCGGATGTTTGCGCACCAGGTACTTGCCGAGTAATTGCCGTGCAACCTCGACGGTGGGCTGTTCGTAAAATGAGCGCGGGAGCTTCAAGGATGAGTCGAAGACCTCCGGCCTCAGGCCCTCTTGTACGGAATTTGAACGCTGAGGGGCCAGGTATCGCAAGACGTCTTCCTAATCGAACTGCGGGAGATCGTCTTTGATCTCAAACCAGGCCGCCTTTGATTTGACATGGCTGTGCCTCGACGGCTTTACGCCAGGATCGGTATCCAAGGTCCCCATGCGCAGGCGGATCTCATTCGGAGCTGCAGTTTTGCGCTTTAGGATCGGCGAACCGCACCGTCCGCAGAAGCAGCGGTAGTTACCCGGAGACGATTCCCACTCTTTGATGAGCTCTGCGCCGGAAATGAATCGAAACGATGCTGTGGGAATCGTCGCACCGGTTGAGAACGCCGATCCTGACGTCTTGCGACAGAGACTACAGTGACAGTTGCTCACTCTTTCAAGCTCGCCGTCAATCTCATATCGAACACCGCCACAGAGACATGAACCTTTAAGCATTTTATCTCCTCTAAGAAACCTTCACCTTGACTGATCCTCGGCGACTGCGCGCCGCCGACGGCGGAGGCCGTAACGGCGCCCGCATCCGCTTCATGGAATCTCCTCCGCCGAACGGATATCGCCGCGGGACAACCGCAGGGTTATTCCAAACGGACGTTCTTCGTGAAATCGTAAGCCGTCGAAAAGTCGCTCTCGAACCTCCATGCGATGCGCGCGTCGTCCCACCCGTTACTAAAACTTTTCTTCAAAAATGAAATGATCAGGCTCCAGGCATCTTGAGCGGCTTTCTTCCGATATCGCCCCGGCATGGTGTCGTTCAGCCAGCCATGCGGGGCGTCGCGGTAGATGCGGATGTGGTACGGCTTCTTTGCCTCTTCGAGACATCCGCGGAACTTCAGCACATCGTCGCGCGAGATGATGTGGTCCGCTTCACCGAAAATGCCCAGGACTGGGCACGAGGAGCGCCTGATGAGATCCGAGACCGGTGTGGGACGCATCTCATTCGTAAGCCATTCCTTTCCCCCAATGGCACCGTAAAGGACCACCGACGCCGAGATGTCTTGGCGGTGGGCGCCTAACAGTAGAGCTTGACGGCCCGTCTGACAGACCCCGACAATCCCCATGCGGGAGCCGTCCACCGCGCTCTGCCGTTTGAGATAGCCGATGGCGGCGTTCAAATCCTCGATGACCTCGTCATCTCTCAGCTCGACTCTGACATTGCCTTTTTGCAGTGCCCTTCGATCCCCCGTAAAACGCGAAAAAAGATCCGGCGCGAACCCGACAAAACCGGCTCGGGCGAGCTTCGCGGTCAGATCCTTCGTGTGTTGGTCGATTCCGTAGCGCTCATGCAGCAAGATGACGGCCGGGCGCTTGCCTTTCGCTTTTGGAAGAGCGCGCACCGCGCTGATGCCATTGCCAAATCTGACGGTTGAAGATTTGCTCCCCATGGATTTTTGACCTGCCATTTCTGCTCTCGGTTCGATCGGTGAATTGCCTTTAAGCGGCTCTTGACTAGGAGACAACGCCGCCAAGATTAACCCCGCTTCGGCAAAGCTGTCAAGCCAAAGTCGGCTCCTTGCCTCTAAGTGACCGCGCCCCTATAGTTTACCGTATGGAACTCAAGAATGAAGCCGTATTTGTGGCCGAGCTGACCACAATCGGCAGGAAGACTGGTCAGAAGCGCACCGTTGAGGTGAGGCTCGTTTACCACAACGGTCATTTCTATGCGACGACGGGCCAGGTCGAAACGAAGCACTGGTGCCGCAATATGATCAAAAATCCCGCTGTTGAAGTGACCGTGGGCGGCCAGCGCTTTTCCTGCATGGCGCAGCAAGTCGCGGACGAAAAGGTGCGCCGCCGCATACTCATACTGCGAGACTCTCCTGCCCTGTCGGATCGCGTGGTCTTCGAACTGACGCCGCAAACGTGAGCCTGGGCCCTGGCTTTAACCTTGACTGAGAACGAATACTCCTAAGACGATGAGGCATGCCGCGACGCCGTCCCTGAGGGTTACGATTTCAATGCCCTTCAAGGTGAAATGGGCAAGGGCGAAGGTCACAAGCGGAGAGATGCGCCAGATCGGCGAGACCAGCACCGCCGGCGCATAGATGAGAGCGAAAAAGGTAAACAGCGATCCGAGAGCTTCCGTCACGCCCGCGAGCGTGAACATAAAGAGCGCCGTCGTAGGCACCGGCTCCCACTTAGGCTTGATCGCGAGGAAACGGCCGAATGTAAGCATCACGACAAGCGCCGTAGCCTGCGTGATGAAAGCGCCCAGGAGAGGTAAGTTCGCCGCGTCGATGCCGACTTTCTTAAAGATGGGATTGATGCCGAAACAAAACGCTGCCACCAGAGGATAAAAGAAATATTTGATCTGCGCGGCGGCTCGGCCCGGCCGCTCTTTAGTTTGAGTCAAAGCCGCAACGCCTAAAACAATAAAGGTGAGACCGGTGGCGATAAACCAGTTCAGTTCTTCGCCCAGATATAGTACCGCCAAGATTGCCGTCAGAAACGGCGAGCTGTTCTTAACCGAAGTGGATTTGGAAGCGCCGACTTTGTCGATGCCCTTATAGTAAAAGATCTTCCCGAAACTCGCGCCGACGGCGCCAGCGAGGAAAAAAGCCCAGAAAGCCCTGCCCGAAAAATCCAGCTCCACCAACTCGCCTTTGAAGGCCGCCAACAGGCCCAGTAACACGACCGACACATGCTGCTGGATTAGCGTCGCTGTGCTCACGCTGGAGTGCTTCATGCCGCGCTTGAGGAG
>JBFJTQ010000014.1:0-12145 GCA_041625275.1 Binatia bacterium
CCGGGCTGCAACGGGCTCGCCTTCTCGCCGGATGAGTCTGTATTGTACGTCAATGACACAGGCGGGCGGTACATCGATGTGTTCGACGTGCAGCCTGATGGGACTTTGAAAAACAGCCGCCGCTTCGCAGACGTCGTGGGCGAGGAGCCGGGCAACCCGGACGGGATGAAAGTGGACGTCGAAGGCCATTTATATTGCACTGGCCCCGCGGGGATTCACGTTTTCGACTCCTCTGGGAATTACCTGGGGCGCCTCAAAGTTCCCGAGCACTGTTCCAACATGGCCTGGGGCGATGCAGACTGGAAGACGCTCTACATCACCGCGCGCACGTCCGTTTACAGAATGAGACTTGCAATCCAGGGAATCGCTGTCTAGCGGATAAGGAGGAAAACAATGGCTTGGGAATTTGAACGCGTTGGCGATTCCTTGGGGGACGTGCTTGATGGGCCGGTCTGGGATGGTGAGGGATTGCTGTTCTGCAAAGTGCTGCAAAGCGAGATCCTTCGCTACGACGGAAAGTCCGGGAAGATTACTCCGTTCCGCCAGTTCTCGCTGCGGACTAGCGGACTCGCCTTCGGGCCCAAGGGTCAGCTCTATGGGGCACAGAGCGGGTCGCGCCGGATCGTCTGGTACAAGGGCGACGGTACCACGGCGTACCTGAACGCCCGCCTTGGCGGCGAGCGCCACAACCACCCGCACGACTTGGTGGTCGATGGCAAAGGGCGCATATGGTTCAGCGACCCCTATAGCGAGCTGCGTACCCGCGGCCCGCAGATTTTTCCGCTGTTAGGTCACTGCTCCATTCTCCGGCTGGACTATGAAGTGCCGCCAAGGGAGTGGGTCGTTAAGCGCATGACGTATGACACAGTCGAGCCGCGGGGGCTCGCATTTTCCCCTGATGAGCGAACTCTTTACGTGGCGGACAGCAGCTCATCGCCCGACCGGCCGCGTGAGGTCAAAGCCTATCCCGTCAAAGATGACGGCACGCTGGGCCGGCCCATCGTTCTGCACACTTTTGGTGCCGACTACCGCGGGCCGCACCGGGGCGCTGCGGGCGTGTGTGTCGACAGCGAGGGCAATATCCTCGTCGCCGCCGGGTCAACAAAGAGCGGCCCCGGGCCCATGATCTACGTCTTCGGGCCGTCGGGCCAGGTTATCGAAAGCCATCTCGTCCCTGCGGATGCCCCGACCAATTGCGCGTTCGGAGGCGCGGATCTGGGCACTCTCTTCGTGACCACCGAAGATGGTCACGTTTTTCAGGTGAAAGACATCGGGCGAAAGGGCCTCACGTCCGTCGTACGTGGGTAAACGGCTCGCGGCGCGCCATAGTTGTTAGTATCGGCTGCGGTGAGTTGCAGTAGCGACTTCGAAACTGCACACTTGTCTGTGTCGCCCCTCCAGGTTCCCCCAGGCTCGGCACACGTTGTATCCGCAACTGCGGAATTCGGGTAGGACACCAGGCGGGATTCTCTGTCAGGATGCTCTGCGCTGGCCAATGGCGGGCAGCATCAGGGCCACCAGACTGCCCAGGGCGTTGGTGACTGCCAAATACCAGAACAGAGTCGCGTAACCGAAAGAAGCCACGAGCCAACCCACGATGAGCGGCGCAATGCCGAGGAACAAAGCGTTGTTTCCCCACAAAAGACCGACCAGGCTTCCTTCAAGGCGTCGCCCCTCGCCGAGGTCGAGGGCTCCGGCGTCGATCAGGGCGTGGCTGCCGAACATGAACACCCCCATCAGGGCCACAGACATCGTCAACAGGGGCCCACCCTCGACAAAAGCCATGAAGACGGCGATGGAGGCCTTTCCCGCTAGCATCATGACAATCATCGGTTTGCGGCTGAAACGGTCGGACAATGCCCCCACGAGGGGTCCCGTGACAATGCCCATGGAAGTTAGAAGCGCCACGTGCAACCCAATCCCCAAGCCTCCCATTCCCTGGGTCTCCTGTAGGTAGATAGGCAGCCATAACTGGAAGCCGCCCTGGCCCAGCCCGCTTACACTGGCGAGCAAGAACAACAGCAATAACCCTTTGCTACGGCAAAGCTCCCGTAGAGAGCGCAGCTGCTCGCCGACAGGACGACGAGTCTCGCTTCGAGTCTGAAATCCCTCCCAGCCAGGGGCCCGCCGCATGACGAGCCAGAGAAGCAGAGCGACGCCGAACGCCACAGGAAAGGCGGCTAACAGGATGCCTTGCCAAGCCAGAACGAGTAGCAGGGCGCCAACCGCGAGCGAACCCACGGCATCTCCCACGTTTCCCGATGAGCGGTGTATGGAGATCATGAGTCCGCGACGCTCGGGATAACGTTGGGAGAGAAGGCTCAGCGCCGAGGGATGCCACAGCGATTGATGTGAAATCCCTACTAATCCGAGGGCGACAAGAATCAGGACGTAAGCGGAAACCAGGCCCATGATCAAGTAGCTCAACCCCATGGTGACCATGCTCAGGCACAAAATGAGAATCCGGCGATGCTGTAACTGGTCAACCAGGAGTCCGCCTCCGATAGCAACCACACCGCTACTGATTCGCCGCACCGTGTCCATGAACCCGGCGGCCACTGGGGTTAAACCCAGATCGGTGTAAAGAAAAGGGAGAATGACGTAGAGGCCGTGGTCGTATGCATGATGAAGCGCGTGACCGGCGACCACGCTTGCGGCGGCTACTCGATCAGCGCTTCGTTCGGTTGCAGTAGTTCGGCGATCGGTCAATGTATTCGCACTGACGCTAGTTTCAAGAGAACTGCCCGGCGGCCGGCCTTGACCGTAAAGCTTGTCGTCCTTACGCAGGTCTTGGCTGTGAGGAGGCAACTCAGCTTCTTCGCCCTCGCCCAGCCCCGGTGTGCGGGCGGCGGAGCTTCCTTTCACGGGATGGGATCTTCAATGCAACAACGCTCTGGCGATAACGCGCGACTCTCTGCCACCTGGTTCATAGGATATTGTTGGGTGCCCGTACTGCGTGCAGGAGCCCGATGTTCCATCGAAGCAACCCTGTAGCAACTAGCAGATACCACAGAATGTTGCGTGCGGTCCACAATAATTACGGCTTATTTGTGCGGCGCAAAACGACATTAGGCGATCACCCTGACGACTAGGGCAGCAATCATAATTTCGTCAAATGGATGTAGCGCGCTGCATCGACTTCACATCGCACCGCCCGTTGTTGGCCGGTATCACGACTCATAAAGAGCAAAGCATCTTGCCAAACTGGCGGTCACCCCCGCTTGACCGGCGCGATGATACCCCTTAGACTCAGGAAGCTGCCAGGTTTGGGTACGGTCGGAAGACATGAGCTTTTGCGGTAACAGAAGCCCGAATTACATCATTGGGTTCCTGCTCATCTTCCCCATCATCGGGAACGCAGAGGAAAAGCCAAAACGCCCGGACATTCGGCCTCCTTCCCATCAGAGAACAATTCGAGCAGAGGCGGAGCTTGCCAGGTTGCGGGCTGAGGTCATTGAGCGGATCAAAGAATCGCGAGCTGCGGCGGAAAAGCTGCTGGCCCTGCATGAAGAGGAAAAGAGAAAAACGACACTATTATATGAACAGCGGCGCGAACACTACAAGCGGGGATTGATTTCGCGGAACGAGCTCGACCAAGCGCAGCATGCGGCGGCCACGGCAACCCTGCGAGCAAACGAGGATATGAGATTGATCGCCGAGTACGATAACGCGATTACCGAGGCAACGATGCGCGATGAGGTGCTGCGGCTGCCGGATGTGCCCGCGGGGGGGTACGTTGACGCCGGTAAGTTGGTTCGTTTCACCGGCAACGCGGCCTGGTCCCTGGTTGATGTACCGAAAGTCGAGAAATTCTTCTTTCAGGCCTTCGGTCGAGGTCTGCCAATTAGTGCTTATGGTCAAACGCCGACCCACGATCGCTTGAGGTTTGATCACAGGGATGCAATGGACGTGGCGCTTCATCCCGATAGCGACGAGGGAAAATCTTTGATGGCCTTTCTGCGTCGCGCCGGGATTCCGTTTATTGCTTTCAGAAGCGCCGTGCCCGGGGCTGCCACCGGCGCCCATATTCATATCGGCCCGCCGTCTCTCAGGACTGTGGCGGCTCGCTGAAAGGAACTTATGCGATCTCAGATACCGAGGCCGAACCGCCATAAAGACTTTATGGATCGAAGCATGGTGAACTTGACGCGAACGCTATTACTATGAGCGCCATTGCTGTTCCTAGCAAAGCATCGACTATCATCCTCGCGAGGCCGCACGCGCGGGATGGGTTCGAAGTTCTTATGACGCGCCGTCTATCGGATATGCAGGTGCTGGCGGGGTTTCTGGTATTCCCGGGTGGCGGTGTGGAGGAGGTCGATTGGTCGGACCGAATGCTGCTGCGCTGCCGCGGTCTGTCGCCGGCACAGGCGCAACAGATTCTTGGCACGGAGATGTCTCCCGAACAGTCAATGGGTCATTGGGTAGCCGCAGTTCGGGAATTGTTTGAAGAGGCAGGGGTTCATTTCTTCGTCAGTGACAGAGGTATTGCGGCGCATGTCGCGCAGGACGGGACCGCGGAGCGATTGGCCGAAAAGCGGGGAGCTCTTTCAATAGGCCAGCTCGACCTCCCAAGTTTGTTAGAGTCTGAAAAGCTCTATTGCGACCTCGGCCGTCTCGCCTACCTTTTTCACCGCGTCACACCCGACAAACACGCGGTCCGGTTTGATACTCGATTCTATCTGGCCGCCCTGCCTGAAAATCAGACCCCCTTAACGTCCTCCGAAGAAGTTGCGGAGACTCTTTGGATTACGCCTGAGGCTGCCATCGAACAATCCGAATCCGGCCGTTTCCCCATGATGCCCCCGACGATCATTGCCTTGCGCATGTTGGCTCAACATGGATCATGGCATGACCTCGCAAGCGCTTACCGCTTGCTTTGATAAAACCTTTTGTGTGGTCTCGCGATTATGTGCTTAGCGCCGCGATTGACAGAAATCGGGCGCGCTGAATTTCTCGTATCTTGAAACGTCATATAGAATGCGAGGATTAAAATTGCTCACAAATGATATCCGTGCTATTATCCAGCAGATTTCAAAAGACGACTGGAAATCGATCCGTTATACCGCCCCTTCACATACCCCTAACTAATGTAGGCACCTCAACGGCCCGTTCCCCGGCAGTGTTATGAATTACCCGGTTCCTTATTCCCTTCCCGTGACGATTGCATATTTTTCAATGGACGTGGCCATTGATTCCGCCATACCGACCTATAGTGGCGGTTTGGGCATCCTGGCTGGCGACATGTTGCGCTCTGCCGCGGACTTGGGCGTGCCGATGGTGGCCATCACGCTTTTGCATCGAAAGGGCTATTTCGATCAACGGCTCGATGAGCGGGGAAATCAGCTCGAGCGTCCCGCCGAGTGGACCCCGCAGGACTATCTCCAGCGGCTGTCCCCAACCGTATCGGTTGTCATCGAAGGGCGGGAGGTCAAAATCTGCGCCTGGCAATACACCTTTCACGGCGTCACGGGCCACACCGTGCCGCTGTTGTTTCTCGACACCGACTTGGAGGACAACGACCCCAGGGACCGCGTCATCACGGATCATCTTTATGGCGGCGACGAGCACTACCGGCTGTGCCAGGAAATCGTCTTGGGCTTTGGTGGGGTAGCAATGATTCAGGCATTGGACTATCCGAGTGTGAAGATTTTCCACATGAACGAGGGGCATTCCGCTTTCGCAACCTTGGCCCTATTAGAACAACAGGCAGGCGGAGAGCCTCGTCCTGGCTTTTCAGATATCGAAGCTGAAGCGGTCCGTTGCCAGTGCGTCTTCACAACCCACACTCCGGTTCCGGCGGGGCATGACCAGTTTTCTGCAGACCTCGTTCGTCACGTAGTCGGAGAAACGCGCAGCGCAGCGCTGGGGCAAATGCAGGTGATGAACGGTTCGCTCAATATGAGCGAGCTGGCGCTTAGGCTGTCTGGTTTCGTGAATGGTGTGTCCATGCGTCATGGGGAGGTCTCACGCTCCATGTTCCCGGGCCATCAGGTCGAGGCCATCACGAACGGTGTGCACGCCGTTGCCTGGACCTCAGCGCCTTTTGCCTCACTCTTTGATCGTGCCATGCCGCAATGGCGCTGGGATAATTGCTACCTCCGCTACGCCATTGGAATCCCCCTCAGTGATATTCGCGCCGCTCATGTTCAGGCAAAGCGCGAATTACTACAACGTGTCCGCCTGCTAACAGGGATACAGCTCGACGAAGGCGTGTTTACCCTAGGCTTCGCCCGCCGCGCGACGGCCTACAAGCGCGGCGACATGTTGTTTAGCGATCTGGAGCGACTGAAACGCATCGCTCGAGAAGCGGGCCCGTTGCAGTTAGTCTACGGGGGGAAGGCGCACCCGCGGGACGAAGGGGGCAAGGCCGTCATTCGGAGAATCTTTGAAGCCGCAGCGGCTTTAGGCAACGATGTGCGCGTAGTTTATCTGGAGAACTACGACATGGCTCTTGGAAAAATGCTGTGCGCGGGTGTCGATGTCTGGTTGAATACTCCGTTGAGACCCCAGGAAGCATCCGGCACGAGCGGCATGAAGGCGGCGCTGAATGGCGTTCCGAGCCTCAGCGTGCTCGACGGATGGTGGGTCGAGGGTCACAGTGAGGGCGTGACCGGCTGGTCCATCGGCGAATACAACGGTCCCGAGAACGATACCCAGGCGGAAGTCAACTCCCTCTATGACAAGCTCGAGCGAGTGATCCTGCCTTTCTATTATCAAACTCCGGAGAAATTTGCGGAAGTGATGCGCTCTGCCATCGCTGTCAATGGGTCGTTTTTCAACACCCAGCGCATGATATTTCAGTACATGAGGAATGCCTACGCGCCGGCCTGGGCGAAGGCGGAGCAATCCTTGCTGTAAGCAGGGCCTCTGCTTAAAGACAGCCGTTCCACAAGTCGGTTGCAGCCCGGAGTCTAGGGTTGCAGATAAATCCAATCCCCGCGAGTTGTGCACCGTTCGGCTAAACTTATGCCGAAGCCTTGCATAGCGAAGGCACGGAGCCGGCAGTTTGACTGCCGTTCTAGCGCCAATCTCTCACGTCAAGGAGCCAGCGAGAGTCGAGCCCTCCAGAGCGAGGCAATTGGCCTCTGCCTTGTAGCGGCCCCCAGAATTGGTTGCTGGAGCGGACGCCTGAGGAAAATAGCAAGCACGCAGCCAAGCACCAAAAACACATTGAAACTGTTCGCTCCTGTTCCTCGCTGTTCCGACCTCCCCTCCCGACTGACACAGTGTCATCAAGTCTCCTCTGATTGTGAAAAAAGCGGCCTGGGCCTCGCCACGCCTCACCCTTGGTGGTCAGCTATTGGTTTTGATCTTTGAATTCTGGTAGCTATTTCCCGAATGCCGATCGCTGATAGCTCTATCGCGCTGGCCTCGGCAGGTGCGCAGGTCGATTAAATCTCAACCGCACAATCTGAGATTGAACTGTCTCTCGTGGCGTTTTCCTTTTGGGTTGCACCAGCTGCTTTCCCTTACTAGGGTCGGGTCTTAGGCAGCCCTTGGATGAAATCCCTCAAAAGCTGAAAATAGGCGTCTCCACCGACAAGGTAAGTGTCATTGTGGCGAGCGCCCGCGATGGTGTGGAATGTTTTCGGCTCAGGTGCGGCGTCGAATACCATTTTCCCTTGGGCGAAAGGTATGATTTCATCGCGATCGCCGTGGATAACGAGCAGCGGCGCTCTAATGCTACGGACTTTTTCGAGCACGTCGTACTTACTGCTTACCAGCCACTGGACAGGAAAAAAAGGAAACAGCACTCGGCCCATCTCGGCGATGGATGCGAACGGACTCTCCAGAATCAACCCGGCGCTGTCGAAACGCGTAGCCATCTCTGCCGCGACAGCCGCCCCCAGCGAGCGGCCAAACAGGACGATGGCCCGAGAGTCGCCGCCGACACGCCGCAAGACGTATTTCATGGCCGCCTCGCCGTCCAGGTAAGTTCCCTCCTCCGAAACAGCGCCTTCGCTCCGTCCATAGCCGCGATAGTCAAAAATAAAAATATGCACCCTTACTCGTTCGTACAGGAGTTTGATATTGTCCAAGCGATGGCTGATATTGCCGGCGTTGCCATGGAACCAAATTAGGGTGGCGCGGGCCTCGGGATGTGGAACGAACCAGCCATGCAGGCGGACCCCGTCTTGGGTTCGAAGAAAGACCTCATCAAATCGCAGTCCCAGGTCGCTTGGATCTCGGTTGACCTGCGGACTCGGGTGAAATATTAGCCTGTTTTCGATCGGGCAGCCTCCAAGTAAAACGGGTGCCAAGGCGCTAACGAACAAGAGCCGGGAAGCGCTCAAGAAACGCCTCAAGTTTGCGAATTTTGCGTCGTGGATCTCCGAAGTCGTCACGCCGCGCCACCGTGCGAAAGCGGAAGTTAATCTGAGGGTGACCCTTTAGTGCTTGTGTTCTCCTCTGAGCTTCCACTCGAGTCCATCGATGATGCACTCCACGCTGGCCTGAAGAATGTCGGCGGCTACGCCGACAGTTCCCCATCGTTCGGGACCGTCGGAAAAGATGGCGAGGACCCTCACAAGGGCGCCGGCGCCATGCTCATCATCATCACGGATCAGCCAGCCGTGGTGCAACAATCGAACATCGAGCTCCTCGAGTTTAACCTCCGCGAGTTGAGGGTAATGTTTTTCGAGGATTTTCCGCATCGCGTTGTCGACCGCGTGGACCGGTCCCCGTCCGTTGGCCGCCACAAGCTCTTGTTCGCCGAAGATCTCGATCAGGACCGTGGCTTCCGTGGTGCTGCGCAGCGTTTCCGAGACTTGAAAATCGACCTGGTCATCGATCTTGCAGCGCAGCACGCGAAAAGGCTTTAGGTAATCCTCACGGCGCCGGATCGACATGAGCTCGAACGAGGCCCAGGCGCCGTCGAGGCGGAAAAAATCCTCCTTCAAGTCTCTCGCCATACAAACCTCCTAGTCAACGAGAATGCAGGTCGAAAATTTCATTATATATGGCGCGCAAAAAATCACCAGCGTCGCCGTTCTCGATTGAAGGCCCGACTCGGCTTACGCGGCGCGCGGCGTCCGGTTCGTTTATGCGCAAGTGCCGCAAAAGAAAAGTGGAACATCGCGTTGGCGGGGATCGGTCGGTGATGGCGGCCGAAGGGAAATTCTTTTCAAAAAGAGACAACTTTGATATCATATAAATTAGCATGGAAACTAAGAAATCAAACGCCCGGCTGCACGATTTTTTTCTCAACGCAGTGCGGCAGAGTTTTTGGCAGCTCGGTATTCATGAGGCGACCGTTGCGGGATACGTGGCCGATGTCCTGACTGAGTTCGCTCGCGCCGATAACCTCTATCGGATGCGTTCCCGCAAGGGTGAAAAAATCGACAGCATGGTGGAAATGCTCGCCCATCAACCCGCCCGAGTGGCAGATGAAAATCAACTCTTGCGCGAGCGAGCGCTGCGCAAATACGTGGGTGACTACGCTCTTTTCATGAGCGGCATCTTCCGTAGTTATGTGCAGGGTCGAGGTGTGCTCGATTACTACATCGATCAAGGAAGCCGTTGTTATTGGACGGTGTCCGAGTTGGACTTGTCCCTTTACCGCACCGGCTTTATACTCTTCCAAGAGCTGTCTAAGAAGTTCGAGTACTATTCCGGCGCTCTCGATTACACGCGCAAAGCTTATTTTGCAGCGGAGCCAGGTGAAGATCCTTTTGCTGGCTTTTTGCGTCAGGTCGAGGGCTGGATCAAGGTCAATCTGACGGAGAATTAGCTCGCGCCGCACGCTCGGTCAATTAAGCCGAATCTGACATGTGTTGTCCCACGGGCCCTTTGGTGATCTGTTTTACGTCTTCGCGAAGGGCGTGTCTAGGCGACAAATAGCGTGTACGAGCATGGCTTGATTTCGGCAAATCAACCGATAAAAAGGTCCTATTACAGCATTCAGTCGGGTTTCCAGTATTGATTTGGATTACGGTTAATCGCGCCTTTGCAATTCTGAGTTGCCAGTCGTGAAGCTAATTCTGACAACACTGTGCGTTCTTGCTCTTTTTATCTTGCTATTTGTCGGACTTTCGCTGGCGCATATTTTTTTTTCGGTTTCGCAGAATTCGGAAGCGGTTGAGATTCGCGTTGAGCAGGGAGAACCGTTCGCCGCGGTGGTGCGCAAACTCTCAGCCCGCAAGGTGATCACGAACGAAAGACTTTTCACGCTCTGGGCGCGAATTACCCGCTCCGAGAAGAAGATTCACTGGGGCTTGTATCGCTTCGACCCTTCCTTGCGGCCGCGAGAAGTACTCGATCGGATGGTTTTGGGGAAAGGAGTCTTTTACAGTGTCACCGTTCCCGAAGGTTTTACTATCAAAGAAATTGCAGACGTGCTGGAGAAGCTGCAAATCGTAGAGCAGGAGGAATTTCTCGCTGAAGCCGCCAACCCGGAAATTCTCACCACCTTAGGCCTGCAAAACAAGGGTCTCGAGGGTTACCTCTTCCCAAATACATATTATTTTACGCCGCTGACAACTGCGAGAGAAATCATCCTTGCCATGGCCGAGCAGTTTCGCAAGGTCTCGGATCCGCTATTCGCGCAATACCCGCCTACGGCTCGGCTGACCCCGCATGAAATTGTGACCCTCGCATCCATCATCGAGAAAGAAACAGGCATCGAAGCCGAACGGCCTTTAATTTCCGCCGTGTTTTACAATCGACTAAAGCTGAATATGCCGCTGCAAAGCGATCCAACCGTCATTTACGGTCTAAAAACGTTTGATGGCAACCTCACACGCAAACACCTGAAAGACGGGAGCCCATATAACACCTATCGAATCCCGGCACTTCCTCCAGGGCCAATTTGCAATCCAGGCCTGTCGTCGCTCAAGGCGGCGTTGCAGCCAGCAGCGGTCCCATACCTCTATTTTGTTTCAAAAAACGATGGCAGCCATCTCTTCTCGGAGAATCTGGAGGCACATAATCAAGCCGTCAAAAAGTACCAAGTCTTGCGCGACAGTCGTCCTCCATCCGGCCAAGGCACAGGGTTACCGCGCCAGCGACAATGACGCGTTTATGCCTCTTTGGCAACATGTTATGGTTTTGTTATAAATGAAACGGTCCATCTCCCATCAAGATCGGGAGCCGCCACAGAACCTCATCGGTGGCTTGGTCCGGCAGCTTCGTAAGCACGCACTGTGGGATTCGCTGTTGATCTTCGGTCCGCCGCTGATGCTGATTGTTTACTTGCTGGCGTTTCTCTACCGCGCATCCTGGATTCCACGGAGCGCCTTGCTGGGGCTTGCTGGCGCAGCGGTCGTCATCGGGATTTTGGCGGTGGCGCTTCGCTATCGGCCAAGGATACCAGCCGTGCGCACGGCGGCTCGGTTACTCGACGAAAAGGCAAGTTCGCAAGACCGCTTCGTCACGTTGGCGACTCTTGATCCCTCATCGCGTTCGGGCAGCTTCTTTGAGCGCTTGCAGCGGGAAGCGGCTGGAATGGCAAGACGCGTGCAAATCGAGCGCGATTTTCCATACTCTTTTAAGCGTTCCTTTTTGAGGTCGGTGCTTATTTCCCTGGTTGCGGCGGGTCTGTTCCACGCGCTTCTGCCCTTGGCCCAGTCCTCATTACCGGCAGTCCCAGCAGAAACCCGCATCCGCGAACTTGTGCGGCAGTTGGAACAGCAGCCCCGCTTGTCGGAATTGGCCCGCAGTTTGGCAGCGCTGACAAAAAGGCTTGAAGACCCGAAAGTACCTGCGCAGGAGAAGCAAAAGCTTATACAAGAAATGCAGCAAAAATTGGCGGAGCAACTCAAACAAGAGAAACAACAGGACAACCGCGACCTTCTCGCTCAGGCGGCCGGTAGTCTCAAGGGATTGGAGCAGGAAAGCGGCGGTGAGCAAAGAAAAGAACAACAAAAAGGGGGAGGTGGCGTCAATAGTAACCTGCCACAAGAAAACCAGGGCGAGGGCAAGAAACAGAGCCAAGACGGTGGTGGGGACGGTCAAGGCGACCGCACCGCTCAGCTGACCAAGGAGATGCGGCAGGGTAAATCTACCCAAGGCGATCCAAAAAAGCAGGATCAAGAAAAGGCGCCGCAGAATCGGGGAGAGGGCACGGGTAACGAGCCAGATCCGAACCTCCTGGACGCGAATAAGCCAGGTGGAAAAAAGGACGACCGGACCGGGGGTAAGGCCC
>JBFJTQ010000015.1:0-12044 GCA_041625275.1 Binatia bacterium
ATCGACAACGCCGCCTACTATCGCTCGGCCTACGTGGAAGGAGAAGGGTACCGCTATTACATGGACTATACCGGCTGCGGCAACACCCTGGACATGACCCATCCAAATGTGCTGCGCATGATCATGGACAGCTTGCGCTACTGGGTGTTGGAAATGCATGTCGACGGCTTCCGCTTCGACCTGGCGTCGGCGCTGGCGAGAGAGCTGCATGCCGTGGACAAGCTCGGCGCCTTCTTCGACATCATCCATCAGGATCCAGTGATTTCCCAGGTCAAATTGATTGCCGAACCCTGGGACCTGGGCGAAGGTGGGTACCAGGTCGGAAATTTTCCCGTCCTATGGGCTGAATGGAACGGGGTTTACCGCGACACCGTACGCCGGTTCTGGAAAGGCGACTCGGGGCAATTGGGAAGTCTTGCCTATCGCCTGACGGGAAGCAGCGATCTGTACGGGGCCAGCGGGCGCCGACCCAATGCGAGCATCAACTTCATAACGTCCCACGATGGTTTCACCTTGCACGATCTGGTGAGCTACAACGAAAAACACAACGAGGCCAACGGCGAGAACAATCAGGACGGCCATAATGACAATCTCAGCTGGAACTGCGGCGCCGAGGGACCCACCGACGACTCAGCGATTCTAACGCTGCGCGAGCGCCAAAGACGCAACTTCCTAGCCACCCTGTTCCTGTCGCAAGGGGTGCCCATGCTGCTGGCGGGTGACGAGGCGGGACGCAGCCAACAGGGTAACAACAACGGCTACTGCCAGGACAACGAAATTTCCTGGATGGATTGGAATCTTGACCGGCGGCGTGAATCCTTGCTCGATTTTACGCGCTCGTTGATTCGCTTGTTTCACGAACACCCGGTGCTCAGGCGCCGCCATTTTTTTCAGGGCCGCCAGATTCGCGGTTCCGAGGTCAAGGACCTGACCTGGTTCCGGCCCGACGGCAAGGAAATGGCGGGCGAGGATTGGGACAATGGCGAAATCCGCTGTTTCGGAGTCAGCCTAGCCGGCGATGCGATACGCGAGACCGACTCCCGAGGCAATCGAATTGTCGATGATACGTTGTTGATTCTGTTCAACGGGCATTACGAACCCTTACCCTTTCAACTGCCCGAGCTCAAACCGAAAGCTCAGTGGCAACTTCTACTAGATACGCGCGAAGGGATTGTGCGTCGGCCGCCGCGCCTGCGGCGGGGCGCCGCCTATTCCCTGGAATCACGATCCCTCGCCCTGTTTCGCCTTTCTGAAAGCGAGGAGAACGGCAGCACCCCCTCGCCACGTCGGTCGAACGTAGCCGGAGAGTAATAATCGTGGATCGCTACATCTGTATACATGGTCATTTCTATCAGCCGCCACGGGAGAATCCATGGCTCGAAGCCATCGAATTACAAGACTCGGCCTACCCTTATCACGATTGGAATGAGCGGATCACCGCTGAGTGTTACGCCACGAACGCCGTGTCTCGTATCCTGGATGAAGTCAACCAGATCGTGCACCTCGTGAACAACTACGCGAAAATCAGCTTTAACTTCGGACCGACACTGTTGTCCTGGCTCGAAGTGAAAGCTCCGGACGTTTACGAAGCCATTCTGGAAGCGGATCGGGAAAGCCAGAGGAACTTTTCGGGTCATGGCTCTGCCCTTGCGCAGGCGTACAACCATATGATTCTCCCTCTGGCCAACAAACGCGATCGTGGCACGCAAATCTTGTGGGGTATTCGCGACTTCGAACACCGGTTCCAGCGCGCTCCGGAAGGAATGTGGCTACCGGAGACGGCGGTCGATATCGAAACCCTGGAAATCCTGGCCGAGCATTCAATTCGTTTCACCATTCTCGCGCCGCACCAGGCCGGACGTATCCGGCGTATGGGCGGGCGCATGTGGCGCGATGTGAGGGGTGGGCGCATCGATCCGACACAGGCCTATGAGCAACGATTGCCCTCGGGTCGCAAGATCGCTCTGTTTTTTTACGACGGGCCGGTTTCGCGGGGCGTCGCATTCGAAGGGTTGTTGTCCAGCGGCGAGAATTTCGCCCACCGACTTGCGGGTTTATTCTCCGACGAGCGAGACTGGCCCGAGCTGGTGCACATTGCCACCGACGGAGAGAGCTACGGCCATCACCATCGCTTTGGCGACATGGCGCTCGCCTATGCGCTGAACTTTATCGAGAATCAGCAATTAGCGAAACTCACCAACTACGGCGAGTATTTAGAGAGATTCCCGCCCACCCACCAAGTCGAAATAGTCGAAAAAAGCTCCTGGAGCTGCTTCCATGGCATCGACCGGTGGTGGAGCAACTGCGGTTGCAACTCGGGCGGGCATCCCGGCTGGAATCAAGAATGGCGCACGCCTCTGCGCAATTCCCTGGATTGGCTCCGGGATGAGGTCGCTGTCCCCTTTGAGAAGAAGGGCCGGGAGTTGTTACGAGACCCCTGGGCTGCCCGGGACGACTATGTCAGCATCCTCCACGACCGTTCGGAGGAAAACATCGACCTGTTTCTCGCCCGCCATGCCGTCGGTCCGTTAAGCGAAGAAGACAAGATTGAGACGCTCAAGCTCCTCGAAATGCAGCGTTACGCCATGCTTATGTATACCAGCTGCGGCTGGTTTTTCGACGAACTGTCCGGCATCGAAACCGTGCAGGTCATTGAGTACGCCGGCCGTTGCGTGCAGCTGGCGCAAGAGCTGTTCGCCGACTCCCTGGAATCTCAGTTCGTCGAGCGGCTGGCCCGTGCCAAGAGCAACCTCCCCGCGCAGGGCGACGGGAAACGCATTTATGAAAACTTCGTGCGCCCCGCCATGGTGGACTGGGAGCATGTCGGAGCGCACTACGCAGTCAGCTCTCTCTTCGACAACTATCCGGAAAAGACCAAGATCTACTGCTTCACGGCGGAGCGGGAGGATTATCAGGTTTTTAACGCCGGCCTGGCCAAGATGGCGGTTGGGCGCGTCAAGCTCACTTCGGACATTACTCGGGAGTCTTCGGTGCTGAGCTTCGGCGTGCTCCACATGGGCGATCACAACGTGAACGGCGGAGTGCGAAAATTCCTTGGGCAGGAGGCCTACCGCGAGCTGATCCAGGACGCCATGGAGCCTTTCATGCGGGCGGACTTCGCCGAGGTCATTCGCATGATGGATCGGCGTTTTGGCGAATCCAATTACTCGGTGCGTTCCCTCTTCAGAGATGAGCAGCGAAAAATCCTGGACATCGTTCTCGCGTCCAGCTTGCGCGAGGCGGAAATGCTTTACCGCCAGGTTTACGAGCACCGCGCTCCGATGATGCGATTTCTTACCAGCCTATACATTCCGCTGCCCAGGGCCTTTCACGCGGCCGCGGAATTCGTTCTCAACGGTTACCTCCGGCGTGCCTTGGAACAGGAGGAAATCGACACGGAACGCGTCAATATGCTGCTCGAAAACGCCAAGGTTGAGGGCGTCACGCTGGACACGGACACCCTGGAATTTGCCTACCGTCACAATCTCGAGCGCATGGTGGAACGGCTGGCCGACGGCGCAACCGAGACTTCTCTCCGTCATCTCGACAACGCGACGAACTTGCTTCGCACTCTCCCTTTTGCGGTGGATTTGTGGAAAATCCAAAATGCCTACTATCGGATGTTAGAAACTAGCTACCCCGTCATGCGCGCCAAGAATCAACGCGGCGATGAGCTCGCGCAAGCCTGGGTGGACCGCTTCGAGGCTTTGGGGCTTAAACTCAAGGTCAGAGTGAGCTAGGGAGCTGGAGGCCTGAGATGGACTATGAACGATGGGGGGACGCCCTGAACCAGTCAATGAATCTGCTGGTGCAAAAAATAAGCGGCTATGTGCCCAACCTCTTAGGCGCCGTTGCCCTGCTGGTCGGCGGCTGGATTCTCGCCCGGTTACTGCGCGCCGCCTGCGTTCGCTTGATCAGCGGCCTGGATCGGCTGGCACGCACCCACGGATTGGAACGCTGGCTGATTCGCATCGGTCTGGAGCGTCCCGCCTCCGACCTCATCGGCAGCATCGTATTCTGGGTGGTTTTTGTCCTTTTCTTCACGGCAGCGACGGAGACTCTGGGACTGCCCGTGGTCGCCACCTGGCTGGGCGGTGTTTCGACCTACCTGCCGCGGGTGTTGGTCGCTGTGCTCATTATCCTCGCCGGCGTATTGGCGGGAAGCCTCGCGCGCGACGCGATTACCACCGCGGCATCGGCCGCTGGCATCGGCTACAGCGCGTTGCTGGGACGATTCGTTTATGTGGTCATTCTGCTCATCGCGGCGGTTACCGGTGTCGATCAAATCGGCATTGAAAGCCGTTTTCTAACGGCCTCTCTCATTATCGTCATCGCGTCCCTGGTCGGAGCCGCCGCCCTGGCTTTCGGGCTCGGCGCAAAAACCGCAGTAAGTAACATCATCGCGGCGCACTACCTGAGACAAATCTACCGCGTGGGGCACACGGTCCGAGTCGGCGCCGCTGAGGGCAGAATCGCCGAAATTACCAATACCGTGGTCATTTTGGAAAGCTCCAATGGGCGCGTCGTCATACCGGCAAAAGAATTTAGCGAATCCGTAACGGTTTTGCTGGGGGGAGGCGGCTAAGAATGGAAACGCCTCATCTTTTGGCGCAGACCTTTTTGGCGGAACATCCTGAAAACGCCGCCGCGATTATCGAGCGGCTCGACGCCGCGGAAGCTGCCGCGTTTTTCAATCAGGTTCCGCCGCGGCTCGCTGCCAATACGCTGCGGCGCATGGTTGGCGCTCCGGCCGCCGAGTGCCTGGCAGCCATAAGCCCGGACCGCTTTGCCGCCATCCTTGAGTTCCTGCCTTTGAACACCACCGCGGCCTTTTTGAGACGGTTGGACTCATCGCAGCAGTCGCGATTGCTCGACCAATCACCCGCTGATATCGCCCCCTTGCTGCGCCGCCTGCTGCAGTATCCGGAAAACAGCGCCGGTGCGCTCATGGACCCTCGCGTACTAGCGCTGCCTGCCGACGTCACGGTGAGCGAGGCGCTGTCACGCGTGCGCCGCGCGCCGCGCCATGCGCTTTACTACCTCTACGTGGTTGACCGCACGGAAAAACTAGTGGGAGTCCTCAACCTCAGAGAGTTGATGTTGGCGTCTTCCAAAGACATCTTGGCTTCCGTTATGCGTCGGCAGATCGTGACCGTCGCCGCCACTGCCGACAGACGAGGCATTGTCGAACACCCCGGCTGGCGCGACGTCCACGCCCTCCCCGTGGTGGACGACCAGGGGACGCTTCTCGGCGCGCTTCGCTACGAGATTCTTCGTCAACTCGAAGGAAGATTGGACGCGCCCGCGCAGACAGGCGCGGCGCTCTCGACCGTATTGACTCTCGGCGAGCTATGCTGGGTGGGCCTGGCGGGCGTGCTCAGCGACCTTACGACTTCCATGGTTCAGCAGACCAATCCCCCGAGAACTGCGAAGGAGCCCGGGCATGGCTGACCAGGCAGATCGAGCCATTCATGACCTGACTCTGGGGTATTTGGATCTTTACCCTGCCGAGGTCGCCAGGATTGTCGGTCACCAGCCCCACCACGAAATCATCCGGTTGCTGCAATCGACCCCTCCGACCATCGCCGTCAAGGTGTTTCAACGCCTGGTGCCCGATGTCGCGGCTGAGCTCTTGCCGGATCTCGAAATCAAACTAGCCGGCCAGTTTCTGACGCAGTTGGATCCCTCCCAGGCAGCGGCGCTGCTCGCACGGCTTGACGATGAGCCACGCAACCGATTGTTGAGCTCCCTGGAGGGAGGCATTGCCAAGGAGCTGAGACTTTTGATGTCCTACCCGGTCGATTGCGCCGGCAATCTCATGGACCCACGCGTCACGACTTTTCATTTCGATTCTACGGTCAAGGAAGCGCGCGCGCGCATTCGCGCACTGCGACAAAAACGCGTTTACGACATTTTCCTCGTTGACCCGGAAAATAGGCTCGTGGGCAGCGTAGCGCTGCAAGATATGGTTTTGGAGCGGCCCCATCGGCGCCTGAGCGAACTGATGAACGGCGCATCCATTAGCGTCCATGCCATGGCGACGCGCGAAGAGGTGGTGGAGTTGCTGAATCAACGCCGGCTTGCCACCTTGCCGGTCGTGGATCTCGATCAACGGCTTCTGGGCGTCATCCGCCACGATACCCTGATTGCCGCGGCCCAGGAGGAGGCCAGTGTTGACATTCAAACCATGGTCGGAGCCAGCAAAGAGGAGAGAGCCCTATCGAGCACGACCTTCGCCGTGCGCAAGCGCTTGCCCTGGCTGCAGATCAATCTGGCGACGGCATTTCTGGCCGCCGCGGTCGTGGGTATTTTTGAGGACACCATCGCCCGCTTTACTGCGTTGGCGGTTTTGCTTCCCGTCGTCGCGGGACAATCCGGAAATACCGGCGCCCAGGCTTTGGCAGTTACCATGCGTGGTCTCGCCTTGAGAGAAATTCGCCTGCACCACTGGCTGCGGGTTTCCCTCAAAGAGGTCAATGTCGCCGCCATCAATGGCGTCGCCGTCGCCCTCACAACGTCGGTCGGGGTTTATGTCTGGAGTCAGTCTTTCGGCTTGTCCCTGGTTATCGGCATGTCGATGATCATCTCCATGATCGCTGCCGGTCTTTCCGGTGCGGTGATTCCCATGATCCTGACAGGGCTGGGGCAAGATCCGGCCCAATCGTCATCGATTGTGCTGACCACAGTCACCGACGTGGTAGGCTTTTTCAGCTTCCTGGGAATAGCCACGCTGCTCTCGGGAATGCTCCCCACCTGATCAGAGGAACGATGATGCGCATACCGATAGCCACCTATCGACTTCAATTTCACAAGGATTTTGGTTTTGCCCAGGCAAAAGAGCTAGTAGACTATCTGCACGTCCTCGGCATCAGCGACGTTTACGCCTCTCCGATCTTCAAGGCGCGCCCTGGCAGCCTGCACGGCTATGACGTCGTCGACCCGAATCAGATCAACCCGGAACTGGGCAGTGCGGAAGAATTTGCCCCGCTGACTGAGGAATTGCGGCGCCGCGATATGGGCTGGCTCCAAGACATCGTCCCCAACCACATGGCCTACGACAGCGAAAACCGCATGTTAATGGATGTCTTGGAAAACGGGGCGAACTCGACCTTCGCGGATTTCTTCGACATCGAATGGGATCACCCCGTCGAAAGCATGCGCGGCAAAATCCTAGCTCCTTGTCTCGGGGAATTCTACGGTCAATGCCTGGAGAATGGCGATCTCGTCCTCAAGTACGACGCCCAGGGTCTAGCGGTCCACTATTACCAGCAGCGATTTCCCATCAACATCGAGTCTTACAGCCAGGTGCTGGCGCCCAGCGTGCGCGAGCTGCGCAGAAAACTGGGGCGCGGACATCCCGATGTGATCAAGCTGCTGGGCGTCCTCTATACGCTAAAGAACCTGCCCACCAAGGAGGAAAGCCGAGAGCGAGCCGACCAAATCGTTTTCGCAAAGAGCATGTTGTGGGAGCTCTACACCACCGACGGAGAGATTAGAACTTTTTTTGATGAAAACGTGGCGCAGTTCAACGGGCGCCCTGGGAATCCCGAGAGTTTCAATGCCCTCGACCAGCTTCTCGGGCACCAATTCTATCGCCTGTCATTTTGGAAAGTTGCGACGGAGGAAATCAACTACCGGCGATTCTTCAACATCAATGAACTCATCTCGGTGCGGATCGAGGATGCGCGGGTTTTCGATGCGACCCACGCCCTGGTGTTTGCTCTTATCCGCGAGGGCAAGATGACCGGACTCCGTATTGACCACATCGACGGGCTCTATGATCCAGCGGGCTATCTCAAACGCATCCGCGACAGAGTCGGCGACTTCTACGTGGCGGTGGAAAAGATCCTGGACCTTAACGAGCGGCTGCCCGAGGACTGGGCCGTCTGCGGGACGACAGGTTATGATTTTACGAATTACGTCAATGAAGTTTTCTGCCTGAATCGAAACGAGCGCAAGCTGTCGGACCTCTATAACCGCTTTTCCGGCTTTCACATTCCCTACCAGGACTTGGTCAGCGAGAAAAAGCGCCTCATTATCGGCAAACACATGGCCGGCGACGTCGATCGCCTGGCGAACTTGCTGAAGCGGGTCTCGAGCCGCGATCGCTTCGGCGGCGATATCACCCTCTACGGCCTGAAACGGGCTCTGGTTGAAGTTCTGACTTTCTTCCCCGTCTATCGAAGCTATGTCAGCCCGGAGAGTTACAACGATGAGGACCGACTGCGAATCCGCGAGGCCATGCGAAAAGCCAAAGAGTCGAACCCCGCCCTTCTCTACGAACTCGCTTTCATTGAAAAGTTTTTGCTGCTCGAACACAGCGACCATCTGCCGGAGGAGGAAAAGCAGCAGTGGATACATTTCATCATGCGCCTGCAGCAACTCACCGGCCCCCTGATGGCGAAGGGCTTTGAAGACACCACCCTTTACATTTACCACCGGCTGATTTCGCTCAATGAGGTAGGCGGAGATCCGGGGCGGTTTGGCTGCCCGGCACAGGCCTTCCATGAGTTTAACCAGGAGAGAGTGCGACGTTGGCCTCATACGATGAACACGACATCGACGCACGACACCAAAAGGGGCGAAGACGTGCGCGCGCGCATCAACGTGCTGTCGGAGATCCCGGATGAGTGGGAAGAGCAGGTTCTCGAATGGAATCGGATGAACCGAAAACACAAGCAGTTACTCAAGGGCAGGGAGGTTCCGGACCGCAACGATGAATACTTCCTGTACCAGTCTCTCATCGGTGCCTGGCCATTCACCGAAGACGAGTATGCGGGTTTTGGCGATCGCGTAAAATCCTACATGATTAAGGCCGTGCGCGAGGCCAAGGTTCATACGGAGTGGCTTAAACCGGATTTGGCCTATGAAGAAGCCTTTGATTCCTTCATCGAAAAGGTTCTGCAACCCTCGGAATCCAATGTTTTTTTGCATGCCTTCGTTCCCTTTGTCCGTAAGGTGTCCCACTTCGGGGCTCTCAATTCGCTCTCGCAGACGCTCTTAAAAATTGCCTCACCCGGGTTGCCCGACTTCTACCAGGGCACGGAATTATGGGATCTCAATTTCGTCGATCCCGATAATCGCCGCCCCGTCGATTTCCGCCGGCGCAGGGAACTTCTCGAGGAAATTCAAAATCAGGAAAAAACGGATCCTTCGGGCCTTATTCGGGATATCTTGTCTGATTGGAGCAGCGGCAAGGCGAAGCTCTTCGTCACGCACAAGGCGCTAGGGTTCCGGCGCACACAGTCGAAGCTTTTTCAGACGGGAAGCTATATCCCGATACGAGGCTCGGGCAAGAAGAAGGATCATCTGTGCGCCTTTGGCAGGCGCGCCGGAAATGAATGGGCTCTCATCCTTGTGCCGCTCTACGCTGCTCGCCTATGCGCGGCCGGGGCCATTCCCATCGGAGAGAGTTGTTGGGGAGATACCGCCATCGTCCTGCCCAAAGAGGCGCCCGCGAACTGGCGTCAACTTTTTACCGGCGAGTCGGTAACGGCGCTAGATTCCGGAGCGAGGAAACTGCTACTATTGCGGCAGGTCCTGGGAACGTTTCCTGTGGCGCTGCTCGCACCCGACGGCAGCCCGACTTGATACTCTGATCACTACTGCCAAATCACATCTCCGTCGGTGATGACGATTTCTTCCGCGGCGACCAGCGACGTCGATCCGTCATCCCACTGAACGTTGACCAATTGCCCGCCTTCACCGTCCAGCTCGTAAACGATCGTTCCTTCGGTGGCGACGCCAATCGTTCCCTTTAAATCGAGAATCTCTTGCGCCGTCCTGCACCGTATCCCTCTCAAACTCACATCAATCACTTTCGCGCTCCCAACTGACAATGACTATGGACTGACTGCGCTTGCACCCTCGCCTCCGGGCTCTCGCCTTCGCCCGGAGAGGTCGTAACCTAACCACGGACTAACGGCAAAATCAAGCAGCCCTGTCAAAGCTTTAAATCCTCCCAATCTGCCTTCACTGGTGAACGAATCATATGAGCACTGTTGAACACAAATCCGCAGTTGCAGATAGGCTATGGGCCGAGCCTGGCGAAAGCCTGGAGTGGCAAAATACCCGATCGCGACGTTTCAAATTTTTTGCCGCAACGTGGCAAGCCATCGCGCCCGCTTCGAGATTGCTTCCCATGCACCATCGAAGTCCGCCTAGAGGCAGAGCCTTATCGTCTTCGCAACGAAAGGCCTGTCGTGAGCCTGGTCGAACGGTTTCCTCAGGCTTCTCCCGAAACCTTTCTACTGCGGAATTCGAGTTGAATCAAATCTCAATTTGACAGGAGGAAATTGAGTTGTTAGGGTAAATGAAGTTAGAAAAACATACCTGGGCTTCTTTCATCCTCAGGGGATCCTGTGGAATTTGAGAGAAGCCCAAAACTTTTTGTACCCCCTTTGGCTTGCCTGTTCCAATCCCGGTTTCCCTTATTTCGGCAAGGTCGCTATGCAGGAGGTGAAAAATATCGAATGTGTTCGATCATAGGATTCGTTGACAAGAGGCCGAGAAACGTCGCCGAGGCGATGACTATGTTGACCCAGACCCGCCACCGTGGCCCGGATGCTGTCGGACTCTACGTCGACGGCAAGATCGCCCACGGCAAAGGCTTATCGCAAGTTTCAATGCTCCCGCGAACCGGCATGACCTGCCTCGGCCATGCACGCCTTGAAATCGTCGGCGGTGCTTTGGGACTTCAACCCGTGACCTCTTGCAATGACGAGCTGGCATTGATTCACAACGGCGAGATCTACAATTACCGGGAACTCCGCCATCTGCTTGAAAACCATCGTTTCGCAACCGAAAGCGATAGCGAGGTGTTGTTGCACCTCGTCGAAGAACTGTACGAAGGAGATCTCGTGCGGGCAGTGAAGCAAGCCATGCCGTTGCTCGACGGCATGTATGCCTTTGCGGTCACCAACGGAGAATCCGTCGTGCTCGCGCGGGATCCCGTCGGAAAAAAGCCGGTGTATTACATCGAAGGATTTCCTTTCTATTTCGCCTCTGAAAGCAAGGCGCTCAAAGGGTTTGGCCGTGAGGTGGAGCGGCTCAACCCAGGGAACGTCCTTGTGGTCAACAGAGGCCGCATCGAAGTGCAGGACGGCTACCAGATCGAGGAGTCGCCGATTCGCCTCACTCAGATGGAGGCTGCAATAAGGGAGTACGGCATTGTTTTTGATCGTGCAATCGACAAGAGAATCGCCGGCCTGCCCGCAGCTGCTGTTCTTTTTTCGGGCGGAGTCGACAGCACGCTCATTGCCAAGGCGATTCACAAGCGCGGCCTCAAGGTGACGGGCTACTGTGTCGGGGTTCGTGATGCGTTTGACATCCAAAATGCGCTGCGGTCGGCCGACGAAATGGGTATCGAGCTTCGAACAACGTATCTCACCGAGGAGATTGTCGAGGATGTGCTGCCGGCCGTAATCGAAGCGATCGAGCTGAACGGCATGGTACAAGTGGAGGCCGCCGTCCCCATGTATTTGGCGGCTAAGATGGCGTCCGAGGACGGGCACAAGGTCATGTTTTCGGGGCAAGCCGCCGACGAGCTGTTCGGCGGCTACAGTTGGTACGGGCAGGTGGTGGCGGACCACGGCCATCTAACCCTGCACAAGCGCATGTGGGAGGACATCAACAAGCTATACATCGACACATTGGAGCGGGAAGATCGCATGACCATGGCCCATAGCCTCGAGCTGCGAGCTCCCTTTCTGGATCGCGACGTCATCCGCAAGGCCATGCAGATTTCCCCCCGTCTAAAAATCAAAGCGCCTGAGGATCCTTTGCGCAAATGGGTCCACCGCGAGTTCGCGGCGCGTCAGGGGGTTCCAAGATTCATCGCCTACGGTGAAAAAGTGCGCGCCCAGGATGGCAGCGCCATTCCGGCGATCATTCAATCGCTTGCGGACAAACATTTCGCCGGAAAGCCCATCCCCGAAATCTCAGTGGCCGATCACGGCAGCAACTATCGCTATCTCGAGGAAGACTACGGCACTCCGGCCATGGCCGCGTTTTTATTTGAAATCACGCGCGGTCATCATATCCAT
>JBFJTQ010000016.1:0-11968 GCA_041625275.1 Binatia bacterium
ATCCGGTTCGGCTTATTTTGACGGCTTTCTTCCCATCTCTTTCAACACCTCGTTGAGTAGATCTCTGGCGATGAACTGTTCGAGGTCAGGGAGGGGTTTTCCCTTCGGCCAGCCCAACTCGGGGGTTGCGCGTGACTCAAACAAGGCCTGAACCAGATCGCGCGGAAGCTCGGGCGAATAAGCGTTGGCAACCTGCTTGTAAATCCCTTCGACCACTGCCGGATCATCGATTTCAAACTGTTTCTGGATGACTTCCATGGTCCCTTTCTTGTTGCTGCGAACATAGTCGGCCGCATTGGCCATCGCACGAATGAAACGTTTGATCACGTCGCGCTTGTCGCGGACGTTATCCTTATGGGTTAGCATGCTCCCGCCGAGCCTGGGGATGTAATCACCGGTCTTAATGAGTACCTTCATGCCCTCCTTCTCAGCTCTGGCTGCGTGAGGAAAGGAGAGAGCGCCTCCTTGGATGGAACCATTGAGCATCGCGGCAATACGATCCGGTTCGCCCGTAAACGCTATGACGCGATAGTCTTTTCCAGGCTGCATCTTGAAATGCTGGCCCAAGGTCACGACGAGTTCCTCGTAGTCAGCAGAGCCGGGGCGGCCCAAGCCGAGAGTCTTGCCGCGCAAATCTTCCACGCTCTTGATGTCGGGCGTGGTGGTCAAAGTCCACTGGGAAATAAGCGATTGCCCGACAATAAATACAAGCGGGGCGCCTTTAAGCATGGCCTGGGAACCGCCGCCCGGGATGGGAACGAAATCGATCTCCTTGGCGATCGCCGCCCGGACCAGCACGCCGCCGGTGGCAGCAACGAACACCGGGTCAAAGCCTTCCTGTTTCAATATGCCCTTGTCCACAGCGACGTACGAGGGTATATGAAAGCCGCTTCCGCCGGTTGTCCTGCCGATCTTGATGGCTTGCGCCCAAGCTAGCTGTCCAGCCCCTAACACCACAACCGCCAAAGCGACCGTCACGGCCACGAGGCGGCAGCCGACCCGGTTAGACTGCGCGATAAACTTTTGCATAATAACTCTCCTTTCGATTGAGTAACTGTCCCATGGCAAGTTCACGCCTTCTCGCGCAATTTCTCGTAGGGATCATCACTGTTAACATAGTCCGTGCGCTCGCCTAATGGCAAGCGGATGGTTCCGGTTTGACAGCGTGGTTCGCCTTTTCTATTGTAGCAGTCCGAAACCGATGGAAGGGAGTTGGCCATGAATGTACTGATTACCGGCGCCGGGCTGATCGGCGCCCACCTCGCGAAAAGAATCGTTGGCGGCGGAGACTCGGCGGTTCTCTTCGATCTCGCCCCCAACCGCGATTACATCGACAAGATCGTCGGTCCGGGAAAAGCCAACGTCGTTGCGGCGGATATGAGAGACCTGCCCGCGCTCATCCAAGCGCTGGAGCAATACGAGACCGATACGATTGTCCACACGGCGGGGCTCATCGGCAAACGCGTCGCCGAAAACACCTATACCGGCGCCACCAACAATATTCTGGGCACGATTAACGTGTTGGAAGCGGCAAGGCTCATCGGCATGCGCCGCGTCGTTTACGTCAGCACTTTCGGCGTGTACGATCGTTCCAGGATCAAAGAGCCGGTCATCCGCGAAGAGGCCGCGACGGGCGGCCATAACCTCTACACCGTCACCAAGCTCTGCTCCGAACATCTGGTTCACGGCTATACTACCCATCATAACCTCGACACCGTTATCATTCGCCCCGGCGGCGTTTTCGGCCGCGGCCATTACGTAGGCGGTTCGACCGTGGGCATGGTCATGCGCGATTTAGCTCTAGGCATCATCAATGGCGATCCGCTCACCATCGACGCCAAGGTTTACGCGCCCAACGAGTACGTGTACGCCAAGGACGTCGCCCTCGCGCTGCACCTGGCCTGCAAGGGCGAAAATCTAAAACAGCGCACCTACAACGCGGGCAGCGGTGTCGTAACCGGTCCGGAAGACTTGCTTCAGATCGTGAAAGAGTTGTCGCCGCAGGTTGAAGTGGTGGTGCGCGGCTCCATCGGCGCGGCGGGCAAAGGAGCCCCCCTCGACCTCAGCACGTCCAAGGCGGAACTCGGATACGCCCCGCACTTTCCTCTCAAAGAAGCCCTGAAGGACTACATGGAAGAATTATGGGCGGAGACAAGAGTCTAGAGTTGAAACGCCTCAGGACCGATTCAGCGGCGCGCGACCTCGAGTAGCCGGCACGTTGGAGAAGCAATGGAGGGCCAATAGTATCCAAAAGCTCGGCTCTGCGTCTGAGGTCCGGAAGCTCGGCATCAATCCGCAAGCCGAAAGCGAATCAAATAGTAGAGCGCGGCGAGGCCGTCCTTCCAGGTGATTTTTTTGCCTTCGGCGTAGGTTCGACCGTGATAGGAGATAGGGACCTCGTAGAACCTGCAATGCCTCTTCGCCAGTTTCATGGTGATCTCCGGTTCGAAACCAAAACGCTTGCATTTGAGATCGATGCCTCGCAGGGCCTCCGCCCGGAAAACCTTGTAGCCCACTTCCATGTCCGAGAGATTTAGATTCGTCAGCATGTTGGAGAGCAACGTGAGGGCTCGATTACCCATAGAGTGCCAGAAGAACAGCACGCGGTGCGCGCCGCCTCCCGCGAAACGCGTTCCGTAAACTACGTCGGCGAGGCCCGCTTGGATCGGGTCCAGTAACCCGGGATAATCTTTTGGATCATACTCGAGATCGGCATCTTGAACGATGACCACATTGCCGGTGACGTAATTGAGGGCCGTTTTGAGGGCTGCCCCTTTGCCCTGGTTAAAGGGTTGAAAGACCACCTTGATGTCGTTGAGCGGATCGCCCTTGCTGTTCCCAGAGTCCTGCAGGCGGGTGAGGATCTCCCGGCTGCGGTCTTGAGAACCGTCATCCACAAGGATAATCTCCTTCGGAATTTGCACGCTGGAAACGCGCCGTACGATCTCTTCTAGGGTGCGCTCCTCGTTATAGACGGGGATCAAGACGGAGAGTTTCACTGTTCGAATTCACGTTTCTTGAGCTCGCGCACAAAGGCAGAGAGTTTGGGATCGGCGTTCACCGCCTCGTTGATTTTAGCCTGAAAATCGGCTGCCGCCCGCTCCAGAGGACCCGTATCGAGGCGAAGCCCCAACCACTGGGCGAGCCGAAGGAGCAACGCCAAGGCTCCTCTTGGATTGGCAGGCACGGAAAGGTAATGGGGCAAGGCGGCCCAGAGGCTCACGCTGGGAATGCCGGCTTTGCGTGAGGCGTCGTTCAAAACTCCGATAATCCCCGTCGGGCCCTGATACCTGGAGGGGACAAGGTCAAGTTCCTCCACGAGCTTCGGATCGGTGGCAAATCCCGTAAGGGGCACAGGCCTTGTGTAGAGCACTTCATCGAGGTAGGCGCCTAAAGTCACGATCAATTCGACGCGGCACTCGCTGATGAACCGGAGCATGGTCTCGGTGAAGGTTCGCCAGCGAAGCTGGGGTTCAATGCCGACACCCAGCACGAAATCCCGGTCGGCCCCCATTCCCGAGCCGTAATAAAAGTCGTATGTGGGCCAATGAATCTCCCGTTGTTTTTGTTCCGTGAGACGAGCTATGGGTCGCTGAACCGAGAAATCGTAAAATTCCTCTGGATCGATGCTCGCAAAGTGCCGGGCGAGGAGTTGATCACAGATATAGCGAACGGCCGTAGTCGCCGATGCTCCCGCGTCGCTCCAACCCGCAAAAGACAACAGCAGTACGGGATTCTTCAAGGTCGGACGGCTCTCGAAGCTGAGAGGTTCGATCATGACAGTTTAGATATTAACACAATCCAGGCGGATTCCTCCAGCCCTTTTTACACGCAACCGCAGCCGGAGCGGCTGCTAACATCAACGGTACCCGAGCGACGCTTCCTCACGAAGCTTTGAGTCTTCTAGGACTCCCGCCGCATGTTTGGTATAGTTGAAAATAGCTTAATGAAAAATCAACGCCACCAAATTCCTCCACAATTTGAGCACAACGAGGTCTTATTTGGGCGGGATCGCACTGCGGCACTCATCGCCTTCGAGGTCGAGGGCGGAGACAAGGTGAGGATATTTTCCCGCGACGAAGATGAGACCCGCTCGCATACCGAATCGTTTCAACCCTTTCTGCTGCTCGAAGGCGACCAATGGCTGAAAGGGTGGGCTGGCGAGGCGCAAATCCGAACTCTCCCTGGTAGCGGCGCACTCAACCGACTCGTTCTTTTCCCGAATCTGCGGCAACTGGACGCCGCCAAAACATTTTTACAGCAGAAGAGCGGCAAGAACCCGTCCGCCAATGACGCCCCCTACTGGTATTTTAGCGATGCGCTGCATCAGTTCCTTTTGCTTTCGGACAAGACTCATTTTCTCGGCATGAGTTTCCACGACTTGAGGCGTGTGCAAGTCGACATCGAAACTTATTGCCAGGAAGGCTTCCAGTTCCCCAACCCGTCTCGCGTTTCTGACCGCATTACCGCCATTGCTCTGTCCGATTCCACGGGTTGGGAAAGGGTGATCTCCGGCAAAGAATTCGATGAGGCGGAGATGCTGCAGGAATTTGTCAGAGAAATTCAGGCGCGGGACCCGGACGTCATCGAAGGCCACAATCTCTTTCGGTTCGATTTGGAATACATCGAGGCACGAGCCAAGAGACATAAGGTAGACCTCAGTTTGGGCCGTGATGGCTCTCGGATGAGCGGCCACGCGTCGCGCATGCAGGTCGCCGAACGGTCCATCACATATCGAAAATATGAAATCTTCGGTCGCCACATCATCGACACCTGGATTCTGGCCCAGCACTACGACATTGCAACGCGGGAGCTGGAAAGTTTCGGCCTAAAGGAGATTGCTCGACACTTTGGGGTTGCCACGGACGACCGAACCTACATACCGGGAGACAAAGCGAGCTGGTATTTCGACCACGACGCCGACACGTTGTTTCGTTACGCATTGGACGACGTGCGCGAGACCCGCGCGATTTCCGAACTGCTGTCGCCGAGCTATTTCGTCGAGGCGAAGATTTTCCCGTACAGCTATCAGAATATTCCCCTGCGGGGCAACGCGACAAAAATCGACGCCTTGTTCCTGCGCGAATACCTGCACCAGCGTCACGCCGTCCCACACCCCGATGAAGGGCGCGACGTTGCTGGCGGGTTCACCAAGATGGAGTTCCAAGGGACAGCGCGCAACGTGCTCCACTGCGACGTCACCTCCCTCTATCCTTCCATCATGCTGGTGTATCGGTACTTGCCCAAAAAGGACGAGCTTGGCGTGTTTCCCGGTTTGCTGCGCGATCTGCGATCCTTCCGGGTGAAGGCCAAAGAACTCGCGCGGGAGGCTCGCGACGAGGAGAGCAGGATCTATTTCAACGCCCTCCAATCCACCTTCAAGATTCTGATTAATTCCTTCTACGGCTATCTTGGCTTTCAGATGGGTCATTTCAACGATTTCGACGCCGCCAACGAAGTGACCGCCAAGGGTCGGGAATTGATCCAGTCCGCCGTCTCGTGGTTGAAAAAAAAGGGGGCGGCCATCATCGAGGTGGACACAGACGGAATCTATTTCGTCCCGCCCGAAGATGTCACGACAGCCGACGAAGAAGAAAAACTGATTGCAAGTCTAGGTGAAATTCTTCCCAAAGGCATCGAACTCGAACTCGACGGCCGATATCCGGCGATGTTCAGTTATAAAATGAAGAATTACGCGCTGCTGGACGAACAGGGTCGGCTCCTCATCAAGGGGTCGGGGCTGCGTTCGCGCGGGTTAGAGCCGTTTCAGCGGGAGTGGCTTGAGGAGATGCTGTTACTCCTTCTAAAAGGGGAAAAAGAAGCTATCCCCGTGCTCTATCAGCGTTACTTGGATGAAATCGCTCACCACCGCAGGGATATTTCGTGGCTGATGAAAACGGAGACGCTGCAGGACTCGCTGGACGCGTATCAAACAAAGGTCAAGGCAAAAAAACGCAACGCCGCAGCCCCCTACGAGCTGGCTCTGAGGTCGGAACGGCCTTATCAGCCCGGGGACCAGATCTCTTACTATGTCACCGGAACCAAGGCCAAAGTGAAAATCAGCGAGAACTGCAAGCTCGCCTCCCAATGGGATTCCAAAAACCCGGACGAAAACGTGGAGCACTATAAGGCGAAGTTAAAGGAGCTTTACGAAAAATTTAGGCCGTTCATTGAGGAGGAAAGTCAAACATGAAATCCGCTCGTGCCAACGGACCCGTAGCTGCGCTCTTCTCGGCGCGGCGCATCGGTTCTGGCTCGACCTCGTCGTAAAGAAAGGTCTGTCGTCATGGACAAGAAAGTTGCGCTGATTACGGGTGGGGCCCGGGGAATCGGACGAGCCGTCGCTCTGGATTTGGCCGCTCAAGGTTGGTCGGTCGCAATTTGCTACCGCACTAGCGCGCGGGAAGCCGAACAGGTGATTGGCGGGATTCAAGAACGGGGCGCCGACGGTTTGGCCGTGCCATGTGACGTGTCGGACCCGAAAGCAGCGGCGGCATTGGTCGAGCGGGTGGCGACAAACTGGGGCCGCGTTGACGCCCTGATCAACAGCGCGGGTCCCTACCATCGCGTTTCTCTCTTGGAAGAGACGAACGAAGGTTGGCATTCGATGTTCGACAACAATCTCCATCCTGTTTTTTACTTGAGCAAGGCCGTCATTCCCCTGATGAGACAACGGCGATGGGGACGGATCATTTGCTTCAGCATGGCGAACGCCGATCAAATGATCGCCCAACCGCAACTTACGGCCCATTATATTGCCAAGGTAGGCCTGCTCGTCCTCGCTCGCTCGCTGGCTCGCCTCGTGGCTCGTGACGGCATCACCGTCAACGCCATTTCTCCGGGCTTCATCGATTCCGGCAGCGCCCCGAAAGAAGAAATGGAAGCGATGGCGAACCGCATTCCAGCCGGCTACGTGGGTTCCGTGGAAGATGCGGCGGCAGCCGTGCGGTTCTTATTGTCCGACGAAGCGCGCTACGTTAACGGCGCCAATCTCCAATTGAGTGGTGCATGGGGTATCTAAGCGCGCGGATCGTGTCCCATGCGGGAGAATAATCGATGACCACAAAAACAGCACAGCAACGGGCCATGGAACTGATTGAGGAAGCCATGAAACGCCAGATGGCGGGCGAACTGGACGAATCCATTCGCCTCTACAAGGAGTCCATCGCCCTTTGTCCCACGGCCGACGCGCATACCTACCTGGGGTGGGCCTATAGCTTCCAGGGTCGCATCGACGAGGCGATCGCTCAGTGCGAAATCGCCATCCAGCTTGACCCGGACTTTGGCAATCCCTACAACGACATCGGCGTCTACCTCATGCAGCGGCAAGAAATCGACGCCGCCATACCCTGGCTCGAAAAAGCGAAAAACGCGAAGCGATACGAGCCAAGGCATTTTCCCTACATCAATTTGGGCCGCGTTTATTTGGCCAAAGACATGGTGCAAAAGGCATTGGAGGAATTTCGCGCGGCGCTGCGGCTAAATCCCGGCGACCGGGAACTCGCTGAACTCGTCGAGCAGTTGGAAACCAAACTGCAATGACCGATTGGCCGGGGTAAGTCTTATAGGGATGGACCGAATACACGCCGGCCGGTAAACCTCAGGGAATTGCATCGTCGAAGATCTCAATCGCCGTGGCGGCTTCCTCCCGGCTGACGATGAGCGGCGGGCAGAACCGCAGTGTGCTTTCGCCGCAGCCAAGCACAAGCAAACCCTTTTCAAAGCAGTTGCGCATCACCCGATCCCGCATCGCCGCATCGGGGGCGCCGCTGCCATCGGTGCGAACAAACTCTACTCCGATCATGAGTCCCAAGCCGCGAACATCGGCAATGGCCGGATGGCGGGGTTTCAGTTCCGTCAGCCCGTCCTTCAGATAGCGGCCGACTTCGGCTGCGTTTCGGACCAATCCATTCTCCAGCAGTTGAATCGTGGCAAGCGCCGCAGCGCAGGCCACCGGATTGCCGCCGAAGGTTGAGCCGTGGGTCCCCCGCGTCCACGTGCTGATTTCACTACGGGCGATCATGGCCCCCAAAGGCATGCCGCTGGCCACTCCCTTGGCAACGCAAAGAATGTCCGGCTCAATTCCCCAATGCTCGCAGGCGAACATCTTCCCCGTTCGGCCGAAACCGGACTGAATCTCGTCCACCACCAAGAGAATACCGTAGCGGCGGCAGATGTCCTGCAACATCGGCAAAAATTCCGGAGGGGGGACCACATAGCCGCCTTCGCCCTGAACCGGCTCGACAAAGATGGCGGCGACTTCCTCGGGCGCCACTTTCTGTCGAAAAAGACTTTTCTCCAGATACTCGAGACAGGCGATGCCGCAAGAGCCGTAGTCCAGATGGCATGGGCAGCGGCGGCAATACGCAAAGGGCACATGGTGCACGTCCGGGATGAGAGGACTGAAGTGGGCGCGCTGCACCGCGCGACTTGCCGTCAGAGACAAAGCGCCCAGAGACCGACCGTGAAAGGAACCCAGGAACGCAATGAGATGGCTGCGCCCGGTGGCAAATCGCGCCAACTTGATTGCCGCCTCGACGCTCTCCGTGCCTGAATTGGCAAGAAAGACCTTCTTGGGTCCAGGGCCGGGTGCGAGCCGGCTGAGTTTTTCCACCAGGTCAACCATCGGTTCGTAGTAGAAATCGCTGCCGCAGATATGCAGGAATTTGCCCGCTTGCGCTTCGATCGCTTTGACCACACCGGGATCACAATGCCCCGTGCTTGCGACCGCGATACCCGCCATAAAATCGAGGAACAGGTTGCCGTCAACATCCTCAACCACCATGCCCTGCGCTTGCTTTACCACCAGTGGATAGACTCGCCCGTAGGCGGGCGCCGTGTATTGGTGATCCCTTTCCACAACCGCCTTGGCATTGGGACCCGGGGGTTTGACCTTGATGTGCGGCGCTTTCATGCGTTCTCCTCCCCTCTATCGCTTATGTCGGCGTTCGCTTGCTACCGCGACGCTCGTTTTTGGCACTCACTCCACGTTATCGATCTGAGCCTTCTGCAACTTACCCGAAAAATCCACGTAGATCGCTTTCCACTCGCTGAAAATGTCGTATACCGTGGTTCCTGCTTCGCGGTGGCCGTTCCCCGTGTCCTTCACGCCGCCGAAGGGAAGATGCACCTCAGCACCGATCGTCGGTCCATTGACGTACGTAATCCCGGCTTCCACGTCGCGCATCGCGCGAAACGCCCGGCTCACGTCGCGCGTATAAATGGCGCTGGATAGTCCGTAGCGGGTGCCATTGACCGCCTCAATGGCTTCTGCGAAGCTTTCCACCTCAATGATCGAGAGCACCGGCCCGAAAATCTCTTCCTGAGCAATCCGCATGGCGGGGCCGACATTGTCGAAGATGGTGGGCTCGAAGAAATATCCGTCACGGCAGTTTCCTTCCTCGTAAACCCCGCCGCCGGTAACGAGGCGAGCGCCTTCCTCCCTGCCGATGGCTATATAGCGCTGGACTCTTTCGCGCGCCTTTTGGTTAATCAACGGCCCCATTTCGACGCTTTCATCGAGACCCTCGCCGATGCGTATTTTGCGCGCCCGCGCCACGAGCATTTCCGTCAGCTTTGGCCTGATGTCGTGATGCAGTATGAGACGGCTCGTCGCCGTGCAGCGCTGTCCGGTGGTACCGAACGCGCCCCAAAGCACACCTTCCAACGCGAGCTCCAGGTCCGCATCCTCCATCACGATCTGTGCGTTTTTCCCTCCCAACTCGAGCGCCACGCGTCTGAGATCTCGGCCGCAAACAGCGGCGATCTCTCTTCCCACAGCCGCCGATCCCGTGAAGGATATCAGTTTCACTTCCGGGTGGCGCACTAGGGCCGCCCCGGCTTCTTCGCCGCGCCCATGCACTAAGTTCACAACGCCGGGTGGGAAACCCACCTCTTCCAAGATCTCAAACAACTTGATCGCCGTGTGGGGTGTATCCTCCGCAGGCTTTAGAACGACAGTGTTTCCGCACAACAAAGCGGGAAAAAGTTTCCAGGTGGGAATTGCCATCGGGAAGTTCCAGGGCGTAATCAGCCCACAAACTCCGACCGGCGTGCGCACCGAGAGCGCAAACTTGTCCGGCAGCTCGGAAGGGGTTGTTTCACCGAACAGACGGCGACCTTCGCCCGCCGCATAGAAAGCCGTGTCGATCCCCTCCTGCACATCGCCGCGCGTCTCTTTGAGGATCTTACCCATTTCTCGTGTCATGATCCGGGCGATCTCTTCCTTATGCTTGCGCAGCAGTTCGCCAACGCGATAGAGCATCTCCGCGCGCTTGGGCGCCGGCACCAGTCGCCATCTAGCAAACGCCGTCTTGGCGGCTCGTACCGCGTCATCCACATCCTCTGCTCCGCTAGCCGGAAATAAACCGATCAGATCGTTTCGATTGGCTGGATTGCGGTTTTCAAAGCTGCCGCCCGATTTGGCTGCCGCCCACTTGCCATCGATGAAGTTTTTGTAGAGATTAGACATAGGCCGTTCTCCTTGGCGGTTTCCCGCTCCTCAAAAGCTTTTCGACTATGCTATCCAACCCCATTACTAATATATTTATTTTAGATACCGACCGCACGGAAAACAATGTCCGTTGAGCGACTCACGCATCTTGTTTTGCGCCACATGACGAAATATCGCAACCGCGACCATCCGTTGATTTTTCCCAATCTATCGGCTAGGTTCGGTCCACTCGCCGGCCTGCGACAGAGCCCCGTGCGAGGAACCGAAGTAAACGAGTGAGGAGGTATTCTGTATGTCACGACTGTCTTACTTTCTGGCAGCGATGGGGGTTGTTTTTTTGATGTCCGGCAAGCTTGCATTCGCGGAGGACTTCTACAGCGGGAAAACCATTAGAATCGTAGTTGGTTTTTCGGCGGGGGGAGGATTTGACACCTACGCTCGCGCTCTGGCGCGCCACATGGGTAAACATGTCCCTGGAAACCCCACGTTCGTCGTGGAAAACATGACCGGCGCCGGCAGCCTGATTGCCGCCAATCACGTCTATAAGGTCGCCAAACCGGACGGCCTCACCATCGGGCACTTTATCGGCGGGCTGTTTCTAGGGCAGGTCCTGGGGCAGAAAGGCATCGAATTCGACGCACGCAAATTTGAATTCATCGGCGCTCCCATCACGGATCATGTTGTTTGCGCAATGACCAAGGCTAGCGGCATTACGAGCTTGGAGAAATGGATGGCTTCGAAGACGCCGGTGAAAATGGGCGGCATCGCGCCCGGCACTTCGACGCCTGACAACGCTACCCGCATATTGAATACGGCTCTCAGTCTGCCTACGCAAATCGTGTCTGGCTATAAGGGCACCGCTGATGTTCGCTTGGCCGCCGAGAGTGGCGAGCTCGCTGGCGGATGCTGGGGCTGGGATTCCGTGAGCGTGACCTGGCGCAAGGCTCTGGACAGCGGTGAGGCCGTTGTCGTATTGCAGGCCAACCGCAAGACTCATCCCGATCTTCCCAACGTTCCTCAGGCGATGAAATACGCAAAAACCGAAGAAGGCCGCAGGCTGATCGAAGTCGGCATCTATGGCGAAAGCGAAACCGTTCGGACCTACACGCTTCCGCCGGGGACACCGAAGGAGCGGGTGCAATTGCTGCGCAAGGCTTTCGACGCCACTCTCAAGGATCCCGAGTTCCTGGCCGATGCCAAGAAATCGAAACTCAACGTTGATCCGATTACCCCTGAGGAAATTGAGAAGGACATTGCCGGGTTGTTCAAGCTCGAGCCGGCCCTGTTAAAAAAGCTCAAAGAAGTGCTTTACGATTAAGCGCACCCTAAATAAATAAACGCCGCCGCGCTGGCTTTAAGCCCGCGCGGCGGCAGCCCGGGGACCCAGACTTCCATGTTGGTCACGCTATTGCCTTTTGTCTGCAGTCTTGCCGCTTATGTAGCCGGTCTGCTTTTTCACTTTTCCTGGTTTCCTAATCGTGTCGTCGTGGTGGTTGACCTTAAGTGTGAGGGCTG
>JBFJTQ010000017.1:0-11645 GCA_041625275.1 Binatia bacterium
ACGAACCTGCTCAACCACTTTCAGTCAGCCGTGTGGCTACCCGGTGCCGTTCTCTTGTGGGAAAGATTCCTCAGGCAGCGCACATGGGGGCGTTTTCTCTTTTTCACCTTGATCCTGATTAACCAGTTGCTGGCCGGGTCGCCAGAAATGTACGCGCTGACCTTGATCGTGCTGGTACTGGACGGATTCGCAATGCGGGATGTCGACGGCCACGCCCGGTTCACGAGGCCTTTATGGTTTCTGGCTGGCGCCAATTTGCTCGTTGCGGCTGTATCGATGGTCCAACTGTTGCCGACCATAGAATTGTTTCTCTCATCTCGGCGACAGGAACCGATCCCTCTTCGGGAAGCCTTGGACTGGTCGCTCGATCCCTGGAACCTTGTCAACTTAATCATGCTCGACAAGCGGGTCGACATGGACCTGGGCGATGGAACTCAGCTCTTTTTTGGCCGTAATATTCCATTCTTCCTCAGTTACTATTTCGGCGCGATTTTGCTCTTCGGATTATGTTTCTGGCTGTTCCACAGCTCCGTAAAAGACAAACTGGTGCTCGGCGGCCTAATTTTGGTATCCTTGATTTTCTCCTTTGGTGCCTTTACGCCAGTTTATCCTTTCCTCTACCATCATGTGTCTCTGTTCAGGTCGTTTCGATATCCGGAGAAGTGGTTCTTTCTAACGCAAGCGTTCTTGCTTTTTGCAGTGATGAAGGGGCTTGTCGGTTTCTCAAAGTCGGACCGACGTCAGGCCATGAGGAGCCTCGCTGCCGTGGGCACTGTCTGCGGCCTGCTGTTTGTGGTTTATATGGTTTTGCGTTTCAAGCCGGCGCTTCTATCGGAATTTATCCTTCGGCACAAAGCCATGAATCTACCGCTTCATTTCACTCTGGATAACACGGCTTCGACGCTGGTGAGCCTGGAAAGGCAGCTCACTCTCATGGGCGGGCTCCTGGTGCTTTTTTTTCTGGGTCAGACCCGATACTTGCGGCAGGCCTTGTTCAATTTTCTCCTGATTGCCGTCGTCTTTGTGGATCTAAACTGGGCGCACCAGAGTTTTCAATATCTGTTGAGGCCCGAGTCAGTTTTAGAGAGTCCGAGAATCTTGGAAGCACCGGAAACTGAACCAAGCCGGTTGTTTTATCATCCCCATGGCCGAAACCTTCATCCAAGTTACTTCTCTATCCTCCGGCCGCCGTCGACGCCGTTTAATGAAATCGCATCGATAGTCGCGAGTAATTTACTACCGAACTTCGGCATTTTTTTTGGCTTTGACTATGCACAGGATATCAATGCACTTTCGAAAGAGTCCTATATTGTGTTTCTAAAGTTTATCAATCAAATTGAACCGGAAAGACAGTTTCGCCTGCTGAGAGCCTTAAACGTAAAATATGTGGTCAGTTTTCGTGCCCTTCACGCGCCGGGCATCACGCTCGTGCGGCATTTTGCTCAATATCCTTCCTGGCTTTACCGCTTGAATCATACCCTGCCCCGTGTTTATCTCGTTGGCCGGACCAAGGTGGAGCGCGACCCGTCTAATGTACTCGAAGCCCTTTCAAGCGCTGATTGGGATCCGTTGCAGGAAGTCATGCTCGATGAACCGATAGTGACAGGGGCGAAAAGTCGTTTTGAGGGTCATGCCAAAATCGACACGTACGAAAATCGCCATGTCGTGATTCATGCGACGTCAAAAAGCGGAGGCATTTTGGTCTTGGCCGATTCATTTTATCCTGGTTGGCGTGTTTTTGTAGACGGTAAAGAGCAAAGAATCCTGAAAGCAAATTACTTTTTTCGTGCAGTCGAGCTCACGCCGGGGGATCACAGGGTAGAATTCAGGTACGAACCTAATTCTTTTAAGATCGGCCTGATACTATCCGTGACCACACTGCTGCTCATCGCCTTGGCGTCGTTTTACGCGTTTTTGAAAGGGCAAAAGCATGCTCGTGATGACCGGGCTGGGACCAGCTGAAGTATTACAACGACGTGTGGCGCGCAAGAGTCACGGTAGTTCATGGCAATAAGCGATACAAGTGACGTATCCCTAATTAAGTCGACAGTCGTCCTTGCAGTCTTCGGATGCTACTTTGCTCTTGTTTCCCTCACGAGCATTGCCCAAAAGTCTCCGACTCACGATGAGCCCCTCCATCTGTTCGCCGGCTATGCCTATCTTAAATGGGGCGATTTTCGCATCAATCCGGAGCATCCCCCGCTCGCTAAAGCCTTGTCCGCGCTTCCACTCATGATGCAGGATTCCCGCAATTTCCAAATAAGCCAGGCGGAGCGCGACGTTGTTCAGCAAGACAGAGACTACGCTTGGGTCTTGGCGAACAGATTTCTTTTTTCTGACAGTAGCGGCGAAACGCGATTTTTTCTCGGCAGGCTGCCCATGATCGGGATCGGTATTATTCTGGGGATGTTTGTTTTCATCGTGGCGCGAGACCTCTATGGCTTCACTGCCGCGGTGGCTGCCCTTGTTCTGTACGCTTTCGACCCTAATGTCATCGCGCATTCATCGATCATTCACACAGACATTCCGTTCGCGCTATTTTTGTTCTGTGCCACTTATTTTTTTTGGCGTAGCCTGTTCGAGGCGAGAGTGCTTAATTTCCTTGGGGCTTCACTCTTCTTTGCTTGTGCCGCAGTCACGAAGTTCTCTTTCTTGGCCATCTTGCCAATCTGGGCAGCACTCGGACTCATACGGCTCGCAGGCCTGCCGCCGCCAAGGTATGAGAGCAGGCCTCTTCTGAGAAGGAATAGACTAAGGGATCGAGCAATCTTATCCATGGTCGTGCTGGCCGCAGCAGTTGTTACTGCCTATGTTACGATTTGGTGCGCTTACGGTTTCCGCTATGATGCGGTGGCATACCAAAAAGGACCCATGTTTTTCGCGCGATTGGTGTCTGCCGATCAGTGGCTAACAACTTTGGTTGATGTCAATGCTAAGTACTTTGTCCTTCCCGAGGCCTGGGTTTATGGTCTGGTCGACGCACTGAAATCGGTTAATCGACCATCCTATTTACTAGGTCAAATTTCTGACCACGGGTTTTGGCTTTACTTTCCCGTTGCATTTGCAGTGAAGACTCCCCTGCCGATACTTCTCTTTCTGCTCACGGCGGTCTTTCTTATGCTAGTTGAGCGGGACCAACTGAGGACAAATATTTTTCTTTTGGTTCCCGTTGTCATATATTTTTCGCTGGCCGTCTTTGCGAAGATAAATATTGGCCTACGGCATATCTTGCCGATCTATCCGTTTCTCTTTGTTTGGATCGGAGGCGCCGTCGGACAAATTTGGCTCAAGCAAAAGGTGGTGGGAAAATGCTATGTCTTGGCTCTCGGCCTTTGGTTGTTTGTTTCTTCAGTTAAAATCTATCCTGATTATTTGGCGTTCTTCAACGAGATCATTGGAGGTCCACGTTATGGCCACAAGGTACTGGTCGATTCTAATCTCGATTGGGGACAGGATCTAAAAGGCCTGAAACAATGGATGGAGGATCACGGAATCGATATGCTGCCTCTTGCTTACTTCGGCACCGTCGATCCCTCCTACTACGGTATCCATGCTGTGCATCCAGTCGGGAGCACAGGCTTGCCACTTGGCATGATCGATGCCAAGACGGCCACCATGAAACCTTACATCGCGATCAGTGCGACGCACCTTGCAGGGCTTTATCTCAGGCAAAGGGACACTTACGCAAAATTCAGAGAAAAAGAGCCTGTCGCCTCAATCGGCCATTCAATCCTGATCTATCGTGCGGATGACGAAATCACTCGCCAGGCTGACTGACGAATCCGTCCTTATCTATAGCCGTCGTTGTACGCGACAAATAATACTTCGATGTGGATGAAAAATTACTCGCGCCACTGGGCACAGAACGCTCCCGCAATTCATCTTCGAATAAGTCTGCTCACAGAGATTTGGAAAGCGACGCAAGCCGCCCACGGTCGATTTTCCCAAGGCCGGTCTTCGGTAAGGCTGGCACGAACTCCACGGCTTTGGGCGCCTTATAGGATGCGAGCGATTCTTTACAGTAAAGTATCAGATTCTCTGAATCGCAGTCTGCCCCTTCTTTCTTGACCACCAGCGCCTTTACCGCCTCACCCCACTCTGGACTATGGAACCCGATGACAGCAACATCTTCTACGTGAGGATGACTTCGAAGGACCTCTTCAATTTCTTCGGGAAAGAGACTGATTCCGCCGCTCTTGATCATGCTCTTCTTGCGCCCGGAAATGCGCAGATATCCCTCGCCGTCCAGGCACCCGATATCGCCGGTGTGACACCAGCCACCCTTTAAGAATTCTTCAGTGGCCTCCGGGTTGCGATAGTACCCCTGAATAGCTAGTGGGCTGCGGACGCAGATTTCGCCTTCGGTCCCCACGGGCACCTCATTGCCATTTTCGTTCTCCAGCCTGAGCAACACACACCAGATGGGCCGGCCCACCGTATCCGAATGAGCCGCCACCTCCTCTGGCGTCAATAGTGAGATGACCCCGCAATCCGTCGAAGCATACGCCTGGTACACGTTGGGGTTGAGTTTCTCCATCAACCCTTCGGCCGCTTCGCGTGTCAGGTGACCCCCCGTGATGCCGATGTAGTCGAGTGAAGAGGTCCGACACTTTTCCAAATTCCCGTATCGAAGTAACCGGTCGCAAATGGTCGGGACCATCATAGTGTAAGTAATCCGTTCCTGCTCAATCGTGTTTAGAAAAGCTGCCTCATCAAATCTGTCTTGAATATGGACTGTTCCCCCCAGGTAGAGAATGCCGATCATCGTCCCGCGGCCGGCGTTGAACTGCAATGGCAGAGTAATAAGTGCGCGCACATTACGGTCGACTGATTTGGCAATAGCGTTGTTCAAGGCGCGCATGACGTAAGCTTCATGGCTGGAGATGCACCCTTTCGGGAATCCGGTTGTTCCGGAAGTGATCATGATCAGAAAAACGTCTTTTCCATCAACCTGGATAGGAGGATCCGACGGCTCCCCCGAGGATAGGGGTTCGTCATATCCTCGGCCAGATGCAGATTGTGGCCCATCAATACAGATGACCCGCTTCGGATCCAAGTGGTTATTGAGAATATTCGCCAGTGCAGCATTTCTTTCCGCTCCTCTAGAAAAAAAGCCTTGGGTTGAAAATATGCAATCATGGCTTGAGACTCGCGGCTGCTCCAGTTGTGATCGAAGGGAGCAGCTATTGCTCCGATCTTTGCCAGGGCAAAAAGGATCTCAAAGTGCTCGCAACGGTTGCCACAGGAGAGACCCACGACATCCCCTGGCACTATGCCTGTTTTAAGAAGATAATTCGCGATTCGGTTCGTGCGCAGATGCAGATCTAGATGTGTAACGGACCGCCACTTGTCAACTAGAGCCGGTTTGCGCGGAAAGTGCTGGGCGTTACGCGGTAATGCCTCACCAATGTTCATATCGTTTCCTCCGATCAAACTTGCGTGAGTTACGAGTTGTTGACATCGATCTTACTGGAGTTTGTTTCAGATCTGTCTTCGGATGGGAAGACGGCATGCTAGTCTAAGACTCCGAGTTCTTCTAGATACTAGGCTTTGTCCGCTGACATACCAAGCAGGTCGTGAAAACGTACTTGTTATGCTCACCCAGAAGCGGAGCGTGGGATCCTACCACACCCGGCATCACGGAATGCTTCATCTGCAGGCCGCCATGCAAAGTTTAGCCATAGTCTTGGTGCGGTGAGCACCTTTGTAATCCGCAAGATCGAGAATTCGATATCCTTCGAGTGGCACCGATGTGATTGCACTATGCTCCGGGTTTCGTACCAAAAGTCTTCGGGCTTCGGCTCGTGGTTCAAGCGAAGCCTGAGTCGCGACCACCCGTTTGCCTTTACTTCTTAGACCCTTGCCTGTCAAGCGTCCAACACCTCCCGGTGAAGGTTACGTTTCGATCAGATTATCTGCCCGAGTCGGAAGGTTCTTGGAGCTTTCTACAGATTAACTCCGCCATTCAGTCACACGGGAATCCACATCCCATACTGTTTCGCACGAAAAATTGGTCAGGACGCGAAATCTCAAAAGTTTGCACGGTCCGCGGCGAGCGAGTTACGTCCATCAATGATTAGGTCACTACTTTTCCCGCTCCAACATTAGTTTCAGGACAAGATTTTTAAGAATTGCAAGAACACACCTCAGGTTCGGAATTGCTACCACCGCTGCCACAGACCGACTTGACAGGGGAGCATCATATTGGGTAAGTCTCGCGCCAAACGCGTCTGCCGGCTAACCGAAAGGACGAAGCAATGATTCACACACCACTTTGCGATCTTCTCGGTATCCAATACCCCATTATTCAAGGGGGAATGGGCCCAAATGATACCGCCGATCTCGCCGCTGCCGTGACGAATGCTGGCGGCCTCGGGGTCATCAGTAACCATCGCAACGGAGATGTCAGAACCATCACTCGCAAGCACATCGAGAAAGTCAAAGATCTGACCAAAGGCACGTTCGGATTCAACCAACCCTTAGCGGCGGACAGTTGCCGAGAGCGGCTGGATGCCGTGTTGGAGATCCTGCGTGAGGACCCCGAGGTGCGCCGTCGACTTCGGGTTATGATAACTTCAGCCGGGGATCCGACACCCTTTGTCAGATCATTCAAAGATTCCGGGCTCCTGCACGGGCATGTCGTTCCAACTGCCTATCACGCCGCGAAGGCCGAGCGCGCCGGTGTGGATTTCGTCATCGCCGAAGGATACGAGTCGGGGGGGCATGTTAGTTACCAGCCCGTTCACACTTTAGTTTTGGTGCCCGCGGTAGTGGACGCCGTGTCAGTGCCTGTCGTGGCCGCTGGAGGCATCTGTGATGCGCGCGGTTTTGTCGCGGCCCTTGCCCTGGGTGCCCAGGGAATACAGATGGGGACTCGCTTTTACTTGACGACCGAGGCCCGCTCCGTCCATCCCGCAATCCAGCAGGCTTTGCTCGAGTCGCGGGAAACGGACACGGTTATTGTGCCCGGAGTCTATGGTGAAAATCGGCACTGGAAGAACGCCTTTGCGCGCGCTCTGCTCGATCTGAAAAAGCGCGGTGCCACTGACGAGGAGATAACTGCGTTCAAGCAGCAAGGCCAGGAAGCAAAGATGCGGGGCGACGCTCCCAATGCTGGCGTACCGATAGGTATGGTAAGTGGCCGGATCAATGAGATTGTAAGCGTTACGTCAGTGATCCAGGAAATCGCGGCGGGTGCCGAGACCACGCTGGAGCGGATTGAAAGACTGATAAAGGCGAAGAAATAAGCCCCTGCTTGAAGGCCCGATTCTGTTTGCCTCTCGACCTGCATGCCGAACCCTGAAGTGAATCTCCGGACGAGAAAGAACACGAGGAACAATCCAACGGAAACGGTACTGATACAGGCGTGAACTCCAATAGATTTGCATTCTCCCACAGATCAAGAATGACTGCGGACACCTGCTTTGTCTTGGGGCCCACAAGCAAAGCGGCGGGGGAGAGAGGGCTGGTGCTTTGAAGAAAAACGCTGATCCACGCGGCAAACAAGGAGTTATCAACGGAACCTGCCAATGATTATATGATGTCGGAGTCCCGCGACTTCAGCAACCGTTGAGCCGATTCATGAATGAGCTTTCTCGCGAGGCAATTTTCAAGGATGGAGAACGAGGGCATGACCGTAGATGAAGCAGCGTGTCAGGCGCTTCTGCGGATTATCACCCTGAAGAGTGCCCGGCTGGCACCAGTAGCAAGTCGTCGTTATAGCCAGTGCTGGTTTGAGGAAGAGACAGGCCGCTAGCGTATCCCTTGTTCTCCGGCCGCCGGCAATGACTTAGCACTCCAAGGAAACGTGTAACCTCTCCTCAAGCAGCGTAACGATATTGGTACGGCTGCACATTTTGGTTAATCGCTGTCGCCGTTTAGGACTTTCTTCGCCACAAATCGCCAAAAAGAGGCTAACTAACATACGAGTAAGGCGGAAATCGGCATTGGCACAAAAGCTGCATAATCAAGCGCTTGGCCCGCGAAGCGGGGTTAAGTAAGAGGTCATGTTGTTGACGGTTTTTATTTTGCTGAAACCAAATCCACCGGGCGAAATGGTCCCGCAAGGAACTCGCTGGAATCAAGGTTGACGCCAGGTTAACACCAAACCAAAGATGCGATTTTACCAACCTCAGCACGCCAGTGTAGATTTTGATTCACTTGTCTGGCGCATGCCCCATCACAATCCTACCAGTTCCGAATCGTTGTCTGGGAGAGTTCCGTCGATTGAGCAATTATGGTTTTGGGTAGCGACGTTAGCCGTTGGGAAAGATCCGTGTGAGTGAGTCAATCAGAATCCTGTTAGTCGAGGACAATCCCGCAGATGCCCGCCTACTGAGCGAGTTTCTCGCCGAAGCCGAAAATTTCTACTTTGACCTTGTCCGTGTAGCACGGCTCGGGGACGCACTGCGGCGGCTCGGGACTGAACGCTTTGATGTGATGCTGCTCGATCTCTCGCTGCCGGATGCGCAGGGGCTTGAAACCGTCGCGCGCGCGTACAAGCATGGTGCACCTATCGTGGTACTAACCGGTTCAGACGACAAGGACCTAGCAATTCGTGCTTTGCGGGAAGGCGCCCAGGATTACTTGGTCAAAGGTCAGATCGAGACGGCCCTGTTAGAGCGCTCAATTCGGTACGCCATCGAGCGTCATCGATCGGAAGAAATGATCGAACAATACGCCTATTACGATCGCTTAGCTAATCTCCCCAACCGCAACCTCCTCAATGACCGGCTCCAACAGGCCATTCTGGCCGCCCGCCGTGAGAACCAACTTGTTGCACTTCTCATTGCGGACCTGGATCGGTTCAAGGAAGTCAACGACGCACTCGGCCACCAGTTTGGCGACCTCCTGCTCCATCAGATCGGCCCGCGCCTAAAAGCAAAGTTACGGGAATCCGACACCGTCGCGCGCTTGGGAGGGGATGAATTTGCCATATTGTTGCCGTCGGTGGAAAGTGCTGGCGCCGCCATCGAGGTCGCAGGCAAGGTTCTCAAAGCACTGGAAGAACCATTTGTCATTGGGGGATTGAATATTGATATCGAGGCAAGCATCGGGATCTCTGTGTTCCCGGAGCACGGGGCCGACGCCGATACTCTCTTCAAGCGTGCCGATGTGGCTATGTACGTTGCCAAAGAAACACGCAATGGTTACGCCATTTACTCTGCTGAGCATGACCACAACAGTTCACACCGCGTTACGCTCATGGGAGACTTGCGCCGTGCCATCACGGAAGATCAGTTATTCCTACTCTACCAGCCTAAGATAGATCTTAAAACGGGCCGTGTCAGCGGCGTGGAAGCGCTGGTTCGGTGGCGGCATCCAGAAGCCGGGGTCATGGCGCCGGATCAGTTTATTCCACTGGCGGAACGAACGGGTTTAATCAGGCCCTTGACCGTGTGGGTGATTGACATGGCCCTGCGGCAGTATCGTGCCTGGGTTCAGGAGGGCCTGAACCTCAGCGTTGCCGTTAACCTGTCGAGGCGCAATCTTCAATCACAAGAACTCCCGGAGCAAATCGCCGGCCTCCTTCAAGACAGCGGCATCTCTGCCGCCAATCTCCAACTGGAGATTACCGAAAGCTCCATCATGGAAAACCCGGCCCGAGCGATGGAAGTCCTCTCGCGGATGACGAGCATGGGCTTGCAGTTTTCGCTTGACGATTTCGGAACCGGCTACTCTTCGCTAGCCTATCTGAAGAGACTACCGGTGAGCGAAATTAAGATCGACAAATCTTTCATCACCAACATGGAAACAGAGGAGCAGGACGTTGCCATCGTACGGTTGATCATCGAATTAGGCCACATACTCGGGCTCAAGGTCGTGGCGGAGGGTGTGGAAGACCAAGCGACGCTGGACATGCTGATCGCCCTCGGCTGTGACATGGCTCAGGGTTACTTCATATGCCGCCCGATTTCCGCCGAGGAAATCATCCGTCGGATGCGGTCGCAGCCGGACCCTCTGAACGGGCGCAAAACGCATGTGCAGGGAAACCTGTATCCCGAGCGCTAGCGCTGAGTTAAGTCGGCGCATTAATGACTGTTATGAATCTCAAAATGCCTTTAGGAATCATCGATGTCCCGAAAAAAAAGAACGTCTGCCAGCTGAGATGGCCGCTAATCATCGGTTGTTCGTATCTGCTCCTTTTCCCTCGTGATCCCTGGTTGGATCCGCTAACTATGGCGGCACTCATACTGTTTTACAATCTGACCAATGTCGCGCTTTACCGTCTACCAGAGAGCTTCTTTGAGAAGCCCAGTGTTTTCTCTCCAATTGTCGTACTCGACACGCTTTTCATCACCCTGTCCCTTGCAGTGAGCGGGCAAGTAGAATCTGATTTTTATCTCACCTACCTACTAATCATTTTCATTTCAACATTCTGGCAGGACATTCGCTGGACAGTAGGATTCGGAATGTTAATCGCGGCTCATTATAGCGTTTTGGTTTTTGTGGGCGGCGAGGTTCAATCGAGCCTTTTCCTCCGCCCCGCTTTTCTATTTGCGGCATCCGTTTTTTACGGCTATGTGACCCATATAGTCGGCGCCGAAATAGCGCTTAGAGCAGACGCCGAGGCCAACGCGAGGAGCGATTATTTAACCGGGCTGCCCAATCGTCGAGCCTTTGAGGAACGATTGAGCGAGGAATTCGATCGAGTTGTTCGCTACAAGCGGCCACTTTCGCTGCTAATGGTGGACATAGATAATTTCAAGTCAATCAACGATACCTTCGGCCATTCCATGGGAGACCAAGTCCTCAAGGAAATAGCCGCCCGTCTGAGACGCGAAGCACGCAAAAGTGATTTCCCCTGCCGTTATGGGGGCGAGGAATTCACCGTGATTCTCCCGGAGACGAAGGCTCCCGACGCTCTGCGAGTGGCCGCAAGAATCCGACAAAGCGTTCAGAGCTCGATTTTCGAAACGAAAGCTGGGAATTGTACGGTCACGGTCAGTATCGGCATCAGCTCGACATCGGAAACCAATTATCCCGTTGAGCAAGACTTGGTACGAGACGCGGATCAGGCGCTCTACCGAGCCAAAAAACACGGCAAAGACCGCGAGGAAATGTTTTGCCGAGAACTCAAATGGCAAACGGCCTCCAAGGATTCTTAAATCTCTGCGCATCCATGCCCTTGGATCGCTGAGAGAGCTCTTGCCAGACAGTTAGCGGCCCCCCAAACGCCGTTACGCCTCTGGCCGGCAGAGCGCAACGATACTTTCAGAGGGAATCAGTAAGGACGTCGGCGTGTCGACACCTGCCCGCCGTCTACCCTGCGGTCCAATTTTCCAGTCCGGCGAGCACCCAAGTCGGTTTTGCGAACTAAATCCATGACGAAACTCTCGTACGGACCTAATATAAGGAATGTGGACCGCCGACATCAATATGCGGCGGTGGCACCTGTGAAATAGATTCACATCAATGCCTTCATAGTTTCCCGTCAACCGGCGCCTGGGAGTTACTGGAAGCGTGCTTCAAACAAAACTGCGTCAGTTTCGAGTCGGGGGTCAGTATAGTAGTTGGATATTTTTCTTTGCACTCAAGACTTAAGACAAACGAGTTTTTTCCAACGCTAACCAGCCATGGATCCAAGTCGCTCCACCACTTCGTCCAACATCCAGTCGGGGGTTTCGTTGGCACCGATGACCCCA
>JBFJTQ010000018.1:0-11435 GCA_041625275.1 Binatia bacterium
GTATCCATAAACAAGGCGGTTAAGACTGAATTGTAATTCTTTTTTAAGGAGGGTCCGTGGGACAGACCAAATTACAGGCGGTAAATTTGCGGCATGAGTACTATCAACCGAGAACGGGAGGGCGACTCCTTGCGCTCGACAACATCAACCTCCAGGTCGACGAAGGCGAGTTTGTCACCATCGTGGGCCCCAGCGGATGCGGCAAGACGACTTTTATTAACTTGGCCGACGGTCTGCTCAAACCGACGGCGGGACAGATCGTTATTGACGGCAAACCCGTAACCGGGCCCGGCACCGACCGCGGCATGGTTTTCCAAGACTCCTGCCTCATGCCTTGGAGGACGGTGTTCAAGAATGTCATTTTTGGCCTGGAATGCCAGGGATTGGATAACGGCGACGGGCAAGCCCGTGCCAGGAAGTTTATCAAGCTGGTGGGTCTTGAAGGGTTTGAAGACCACTATCCCCATGAACTTTCCGGCGGCATGCAGCAACGCTGTAACCTTGCACGGGCACTGACGGTGGACCCCAAGATCCTTATTATGGATGAACCGTTCGCCGCCCTCGACGCGCAGACCCGAGAAATCATGCAGTTGGAATTGCTGCGAATATGGCGCGAGGCGGGAAAAACCGTGCTCTTCATTACCCATCAGATCAGTGAAGCGATTTACCTGGCCGACCGGGTCATCGTGTTCGGCGCGCGTCCGGGCAAGGTAAAGCAAACGATCAAGATAGAGATTCCGCGCCCGCGCGCCCTATCCGTCAAGCGGGACAGAAAATTCCTGGAGTACGAAGATAGCCTTTGGAACCTGATTGAGGAGGAAGTCAAGAAGACCATGGCTCAAGACCAGGTCGTGCACAACATCGACGCTTGATTTATCGCTTTGTAGGAGACAATGGGTGCGGCGTTTTAACTCCCAGACCCTTATCCTCATCGGTGCGACCCTTTTTGTTCTGTATCTAGCGGGGGTTCCGCTCATCATGCTTCTGTATGGAAGCATACGGAGCGCTCCCATCGGCGAGCCGGGGGCGACCTACACCATCCAGAATTTCGTCAAGGCCTACTTCGATCGGGAATTTTACGTACTTTTCCTTAATTCTCTTTACTTCGGCATCGGCACCTGCGTGCTGACGTTTCTGATCGGGACGTTTCTCGCCTGGGTGAGCGAGCGGACAAATACACCGTTTAAAAAGCTATTCGTGGTAATGGCGCTGATCCCGTTCATTATTCCCGGGATACTTGCCACTATTTCCTGGATTCTTTTACTCAGTCCCAAAATCGGTCTGATCAACCTGGCGGTCAAAGAAATCCTTGGGCTGGAAGCTTCTCCTTTCAACATTTATACGATGTGGGGCATGATATGGGCTGAGTCCATTCATCTCTATCCTCTCGTTTTTCTGCTTATGTCGGCGGCCTTCCGAAATATGGACACATCCCTGGAAGAAGCCGCGTTGGTCGCCGGATCGAGCACGTTTACGACCTTTAGTCGTGTGACGCTTCCGCTCATGCGGCCAGCTATGTTCAGCGTCCTGCTGGTCATCTTCATACGCGGAATAGAAGCCTTCGAAGTGCCCGCCCTGATCGGCGTCCCCGCCAAGATCTCGGTCTTCACGACCAAGATTTTCCTTGCCATTCATCAATTTCCGTCGGATTTTGGTCTCGCGGGAGCCTATGCGGTAACACTCTTGGTGATCAGCACGACCGGCGTGCTCATCTACGGAAGAATCACTCGTAGAGAGGAACGCTATGCTACGGTGACTGGCAAGGGCTATCGCCCTCGAGTCATTGATCTTGGCAGCTGGAAATATCTGACCTGCGCAATTTCCTTCTTTATTTTTTTCCTGGCGGTCATTTTGCCGGTCTTCATCCTTCTCTGGTCATCGTTTATTCCCTATTACGGCGTGCCGTCCAGGGAGTTGATCGCCAAGATGACGATTGGCAATTACGTTTATATCCTTAATTATCCGCTGGCGATGACGGCGTTTAAGAACAGCTTTTATCTTTCCGTGGGCTCGGCCACGCTGGTTATGCTTCTGACCTCGGTCATTGCCTGGATTACGGTCAAGACCAAGCTTCCGGGTCGTGCTCTCCTGGATAATATGACGTTTATACCCATCGCCATGCCCGGAATCGTTCTCGGGGTGAGTTTAATCTGGGTATACTTGACATTGCCCATACCGATCTACGGGACGATATGGGTTTTGCTATTGGCGTATATTACCAAGTTCATGCCCTACGGCATCCGGGCAGCCTCTGCATCGATGATCCAGATTAATAAAGAACTAGAGGAGGCGTCGCTGACGGCGGGCGGGACTTGGCTTCAAACCTTTACAAAAGTTATATTGCCCTTACTGATGCCCGGTTTTACTGCAGGATGGATTTACATCAGCATCATCGCGTTGCGCGAACTTTCGACATCGATCCTGCTTTACTCGTATAACAGCACCGTCCTTTCCATCATGGCGTTTGACTTATGGGAAGGAGGACAATACACGTACGTATGTGCATTGGGAGTTTTGATGGTCCTTTTGCTGGTCGCAATGGCGTTTACCGCGCGAAAACTAGGTGCCAAAATCGGCATTGCAGAGTAAGAACTCCGGCCCGGCTGTTGGCTGGTAGCAGCGGCTCACGCCTATTGACCGATTGAGGAGGTAACATGGCAGACAACAAGGACATGGTAAAGATCGACGCCTTGGAGAAATACTTCGGGGAGGACAAAGATAGAGTGCATGTCCTCAAAGGGGTTTCTCTGCATATACCCGAAGGCTCCCTTTATACTTTTTTAGGACCCAGCGGGTGCGGAAAAACCACGACCTTGCGTTGTGTGGCGGGTTTGGAGAGACCGGATGGGGGCCGCATTAGCATTGACGGCCAGGCCGTTTTCGCGTCGGGTGAGCGTGTTTATGTGCCAACCAACAAAAGGCCGATCGGTATGGTTTTTCAATCCTACGCCATTTGGCCGCATATGACCGTGGCGGAAAACGTTGCCTATCCGTTGACGATCCAGCGCCGCCCAAAGGACGAGATCAGGCGGCGAGTTGGAGAAGTGTTGAAAATCGTCGGTCTCGATGGTCTGGAGGACCGCCCTGCGCCGAAGCTCTCCGGCGGACAGCAGCAGCGAGTTGCGTTTGCCCGGGCTTTGGTCAACGAACCGAAAGTCATGCTGCTCGACGAGCCTTTGAGCAACCTGGATGCCAAACTCAGGGTTGCGATGCGCTCGGAAATCAAATCGCTGCAACGAAGAACCAATATTACCACCATCTTTGTCACGCATGATCAGGCGGAAGCCCTGGCCATTTCCGACCAGATCGCGGTCATGCACGGAGGCAAATTGATCGAGGTCGGATCGCCCCATCAGCTCTACAGCCGGCCGACGCGAAGGTTTACGGCGACCTTTTTAGGGTTGACCAATCTGATCGACGGCAAGGTGTTGGATCTGGGCAACAACGGCAACTTGGGCAAGATCGAGACGAAAAAAGGCGTGCTGAATTTCGTTCCGGCGCCGTCGCTGAAGAAAGATCAAAGAGCCGTTATTTCGATTCGACCCGAAAATATTCCGGTCTATAAGGAAAAACCAAAGGGAGTAGATAACATTCTGGAAGGAACGGTTAACGAAGCAGTATTTATGGGCGATGCCTATCACTGCAAGATCGCGGTCGGAGAAGACTTGCTCGCCGTGCATATACATCCATTTTTTAATGTCAACCCGGGCGACAAGTTGTTTTTGCACCTAGATCCGCAGAGTTGCAACGGCCTTCCGGCGGATGATACGGAGGGTGTTGATGAGTCCATGCTGGGGGACTAGAATAAACCATCGCCAAACCTGAAAGGAGATTTGAGCTCATGACAGCATTAGAGGCGAGAAAACTGGCCGAAGAGGAGCTGAAGGCCGGTAAGACACCAAAGTATACAGACCTGCGCGACTGGCTTGAGATCGTTGATGGGATCGGCGAGCTTAAGAAAGTCGACGGTGTTGATTGGAATTTGGAAATGGGAACCCTCGCGGAACTGTTAGCCCGCGAATCCAAAGGCAACGTTGTCCCGGCGGTCATTTTCGACAATATTCCGGGATACCCGAAGGGATTCCGGACGCTGTTCGCTCAGAACGCTTCGTTCAAGCGCATGGCGCTTAATTTGGGCCTCCCCATGGAGCTTTCCAACCTAGACCTGGTCCGAGCTTTCCGCCAAAAGCTCATGACTCACGAGCCCATCAAACATAAGGTTGTCACCAAGGGGCCCGTTCTCGAAAACGTGGATTCCGGGGACAAGGTCAATTTGCTCAAATTCCCCGTCCCCTTTATGCACGAGCTCGACGGGGGTCGTTTCATCGGCACTGCTTGTCTGGTGATCACGCGCGATCCAGATGAAGGATGGGTGAATTTTGGCGCTTATCGCGGCATGGTTCACGACGAGAAAAGCATGGGACTTTATATCTCGCCGGGGAAGCATGGCAGCATTCAGCGCGCCAAGTATTTTGAGCGCGGCAAACCGTGCCCTGTAATCATCTCTGTCGGACAGGATCCGGTACTCTTCATGGTATCGGGAAATGAAATCGATTACGGTGTGTCGGAATTCGATTACGCGGGGGGACTGAAGGGGGCGCCCATTGACGTCATCGAAGGAAAGTCGACCGGTCTACCGTTTGCGGCCAACGCTGAAATCGTCATCGAAGGCTGGATGGACCCAACTGATAGAAAGACCGAAGGCCCGTTCGGCGAATGGACCGGTTACTACGCCAGCTCCAGCCGTCCCGAACCGGTGGTCCGCGTGGAGAACATCTACTACCGCAATGACCCGATTCTCTGTTGCGCACGGCCGGGTCGGCCGCCGTCGGACTACTCCATTGCCAAATGCATGGTAAAAGCAGCCTTGATCTGGGAACAGGTCGAGAAGGCCGGAGTCCCCGATGTCAAAGGCGTGTGGTGCCACGAGGCCGGGGGCGGGCGCTTGCTCAACATCATTTCCATCAAGCAACGCTATCCCGGGCATGCGCGCCAAGCCATGTTGGCGGCTTCCCAGGTTCACGCCGGCGCGTATCTGGGGCGATACGTCATCGTGGTCGATGAGGACATCGACCCGACCAACACATTCGATGTTCTCTGGGCATTGGCGAGCAGGTCGGACCCGGTGGAATCCATCGAGATCCTGCGTCGCTGCTGGAGCGGTCCTCTGGATCCGCGCATCCACCCGAGCAAGAAGGGCTTCAACTCGCGAGCCGTGATTGATGCCTGCCGTCCATTCGAGTGGATGAAAGAATTCCCGCCTGTGGCTGAATCTTCCCCTGAGCTTCGCGATAAGGTAAGGGCGAAGTGGAAGAAGGTCATCGAGGGCTAAAATAAGCCCCACGGATTCACTGCACAAAGGGTAGCTGCTCGCCGCAGCTACCCTTTCTTTTTTTGGCCGCGATCGGTGCTCGAGCGCCGCTGGTTGATTGGGATTACGAGAAACAGATGCGGCGATGATGCGTAGACGGGTTAAAGCGGCGGAAAATCGGGCGGACACCCCCTGTGTCGTCTCCAAGCGCATGCATAGGAAGTAGCGGACTTAAAAGTTTTGCGATCTGTTTCTCCTGGCCGAACCCATCGTCCATCGCTTGACCCCGCCCTTGGCGACATTGTAGTTGTGAAATGGTCGGATCTGTTTTGTGTCAAACAGAAGGTGACCCGCGGGAGGTACCATGCGTGTACTCAGGATTTGTGATTTGCCGGAAAAAATGATGGATAGCGCGACGCCTGTTCCTGGTTGGACGGGTGGAGCCGTAAGCCGGACACGACAGACCATCATTGGTGATGGGGATTCCGATTACTATCGCTGCAGCGTCGTGAATTTTCGCGCGGGCGCCACGACCGGCTGGCATGTACACGACTGTGACCAAATCTTGGTCGTTACATCTGGTAAGGGCTGGGTTGCGACAGACGAGGAAGAGCGCGAGATCAGCACCGGGGATGTGGTGCAAATCAAGGCAGGCGAGCGGCACTGGCATGGTGCGAAGGCGGATACGCCGATGTCCCATATTACGGTTACAGCGGTTGGCAGCCGCTCTGTTCATGTCTAGCCCTTTTCTGTTCAACCCGGATTCCGCAGTTCAAACTCGGGCACCGAGCGAGAGCCGAACCCTGGGCTGCGAAGGCAATGAGCCTGTACCTTGTAGTCTGCTGCGAGCTGCGGTGAGTGGAGTTGCACAGCGGGGCAAGAGGCGACGAGAAGCCAAGCACCACAATGGGTATTGAAATTGTTCGTTTATATGCCTTCGCTGCTCCGGGTTCGCCTTTCGCTCAGCACAGGTCGTCAATCTCAACTGCGGAATCCGGGTTCGAGCATCGTTGGGCGATCCTCAGCCTCAGCGACATCGAGCAATGCCCCTTTTATCATGAATCGTCTTCAAGGGCGGAACTTCTCTTGTGTGACATAGGAGAAAAAATCAAGGTGACGCATGGATGAAATTAAAATAGGCATCGGAGTCTCCAGCATTGGCCGTTTCCTTCCGCTCGTGGGCAAGGCAGCGGGGCTTTTTGACAAAGAGAAGATCGCCGTCGAAGTGGTCAATCAACAGGATGAAGAAAAAGTCGTCGAGGATATTGTCACCGGACGGGCTCCCGTGGGCACGCCCAATGCGCCGTCTCTGCTCTTCTCGCTTCTCGATGGGAATGACCTGGTTATCGTCGGCGGGGTCTTGAACCGGCCGGCTTTCTATCTGGCCGCGAACCCCGCTATCAGCGGCATCGCCGATCTCAAAGGGAAGAAAATCGGCATCAATCAGCCGCGGCGCATGGCCGGGATGGTCATGCTGGCCTTGTTGAGAAGATGGAGTCTCGATACCAAGCTTGACCTTGAAATAGTCGATCTCGGGCTTAACGACAGAAGTGTGGCGGCCTTGAGGGGCGGACAAATCGATGCGGCGCTGCTACCTCCCGAAAAGGCATTTCAAGCCCAGGAAGAGGGATTCAACCTGGTAGCCGATAGTCTCGAACTGGACTGCCACTGGGTGCCGCTTGCGACGAGCCGGAAATTTCTGTCCTCCCACCGCGAGCTGGTCGAGAAACTCATTTCTATTTACGTGGAAAGCATCCGTGTCTTTAAAAACCAGCCCCAGGAGACAATTAAAGAAATTGGCCGTTGGCTTCCAGCCCTGGAAAAGAGCCCGGCGGTTCTAACAAGATGCTATGAGTTATTTGCCAACCGGTTCGAACCAACCTTGACACCTTCCTTGCGTTCGCTCAATTCAATTCTTGCCGAGGTCGGGCTGCAGGACCCACGTGCCAAGAACTTCAAAGCGGAATCCCTTCTCGATAATCCGCTTCGAACTACGTGACCGCTGCCTTTTTTGATTCTCCCGGCGCGCGGTTTTTCAAAATGCGCTGAGATGCTGAGCTTGCCGCAAGTCCCCCTCGCCCTGCCTTATTGGAACGGTCAGACATATCGAGCGATTCTGCGCTCCTTTATCGCGGGACGCGTCATCGATGGCCCCGATCTCAACAAACTTAGAGCCCGTGTCGCCGAAAATCTCGGCGTTGAAGACGCTGTACTTTGCGGATCTGGTAGTTTGGCTCTGGAAGTTGCCCTGCGGGCCTTTGACGTCCGGCCGGGAGCCGAGGTCATCGTTCCGACCTTTTGTTGTACCAGCGTGGTTTTCCCTATCTTGGCCGTCGGGGCGCATCCCGTGCTGGCGGACGTTGGCGACGACCTCAACGTCACGGCGGCGGCGGTCGAGGCGGTTTTGACGGAGAAAACCAAAGCGATCATCGTCCCGCATCTCTATGGCAATCCTGCGGATATCAACGCCATTGCAGAGCTTGCTCACGGTAGGCACATCCATGTCATCGATGATGCAGCCCAGGCACTAGGGGCAACCATCGATAATCAGCCGGTGGGCGGCTTCGGCGATGCAGGGATCTTGAGCTTCGGCAGCGAGAAGGTCTGCTTCGGTGTCGGCGGCGGAGCCGTGATATTTCGCAACAGAGAAACTCTGGACGGCAAATCGACGATTAAATTGTCTCAACCGCAGCTTATTCCCGCGGTGCGCGGGGCAGCGTCCACGCTGGTTTGGCGCCGTTGGCGGCGCTGGACCAAACCCTTACTCTCACGTTTGTGTCGAAAGGGATCCCCCGAGCCGGACAGGCCGCCGCCTCCGTATCGCCATGAATCGATGGCCAATTTGAGCGCGGCCGTCGCCTTGACCCTCTTGGAAACGTTACCCCAAAACATCGCGGCGCGCCGCGCGCGCGTCCGGGCCTATCAAGATTTTCTCGGGGCCGAGGAACGTCTGGCGCTCATACCGCACCAGCCTGGTTCAGCCTGCCTCACCCAGGTCGTGCGAGTCCTGAACCGAGGTCAGGGTCATGATCTAGCCGCGCGCCTCATCGAGGTCCTGGGCGGCGAGGGCTATGAAATTCAAGGAAGCTACGTTCCCATCCATCTTCTGTTTCATCATGATTCATGGATCCGGCGGCGCCTGCCTAACGCGGAGCGCGTCTGGGCCGATCTCATTGAACTCCCATGCGAGCCGGAAGTGAGTTTCGATCAGGTGGAGCAAATCGCTGCCATCGTCAGGCGAGTTCTCAACTCCTGAATCATGCGCAATTGACGCCGCCTATGAGTCGAGTGGAAGTGAAACTGTTCGGATTGGTGGCAATAAGCGCCTCGCGCCAGGATAAATTAAATCCGAATGATTATGGGCCATCCGCGGCGAAGAATTTGCCTCCTCCTTTTAACCTAAGCGGTGGTGGGCAACCCCATTGCCGTCCGCTCAAAATTAGATTGACATCGCGCCTCGTTATCGGATAGTCTCCGCCCGCGAAGAGTCCTGAGCCGGGCCAGTTTTTAGAGGTTGGCGCTATAGCGTCAAGAACATCTCGGGCGACAACCGGATGAACTTCTGCCGCCCGGGTCGGGATGGACAAGCCCTGAAAAATTTTCTATTTCCACCAAGACGCGAAGGGAGTGTTTGAGAACATTAACTAAAAGCACTCACGGGAAGCCAATCATGAAAAAGACGAAAATATTATACACAGGTATGTCCTTTATCGGGGTAATGTTGCTTTTAGCTCTCCAGCCGATGCAGTTAAGTGGGCAGCAAAAAAACTCTGTCCGAATCGATAATGACGATATCGGCGGCGTGGTTACGAGCGCGAAAGGGCCGGAAGCCGGCGTCTGGGTGATCGCCGAGACGCGCGATCTACCCACGCGATTTGCCAGAATGGTAGTCACCGACGACCGGGGACGCTACCTCCTGCCCGACCTGCCGAAGGCCACTTACAGCATCTGGGTGCGCGGCTACGGGCTCGTTGATTCGCCGAAAGTGAAAGCCACCCCCGGCAAGATCGTGGACCTCAAGGCTGTGATCGCGCCGAGCGCGGCGGCGGCCCAGTATTACCCTGCGATCTACTGGTACTCCATGCTCAAGATTCCCGACGCCAGCGACTTCGGCGGCAAGAGCATGATTCCAGCCAAGGTAACCCAGACGGACTGGCTCAACTCGATGAAGAGCAACGGTTGTGTCGGCTGCCACCAGATGGGCCAGCTTTCCACGCGCACATTCCCGCGCAACGTACCTTACCCGCTGGACAAGTTCCCTAGCTCCGCGGACGCCTGGCTTCGCCGCGTCCAGGCCGGGCAATCGGGCGAATCCATGCTCAACACGCTCGCCAACCAACTCGGCGGCGCCCCTTTCCAATATTTTGGCGATTGGACGGACCGGATCGCCAAAGGCGAGCTTCCCCACGCGAAACCGGCGCGACCGCAAGGGGTCGAGCGCAGTATCGTCGTCACTACCTGGGATTGGCTCAACGACAAACATTACCTTCATGACCTGATCGCCTCTGACCGGCGCTACCCCACGGTCAATGCCTACGGCCCGCTCTACGGCTCCACCGAGTACAGTTCTGATATCATCTCCGTCCTCGATCCGGTCAAGCATACTGAAACAAACCTAGTGGGCCCGATCAGAGATGCTGACACGCCGGAGGCACTCGGCAAGGGCCATGCAGCGAGCGACAAGATCCTGAAACCATCGCCTTACTGGGGCGAGGAGAAGATCTGGGACACCAAGTTGAACAACCACAACGGCATGTTCGACCGCAAAGGGCGGGTGTGGTTCGCGGCGCGTTTCCGCAGCCCCGACAACCCGGCGTTTTGTAAGAAGGGCTCCAACCATCCCTCCGCCAAGCTGTTCCCAATGGAACGGACGAATCGTCAGCTTACGATTCTCGATCCCAAAACTGGACAATATACGTTCGTCGATACTTGTTTCCAAACGCATCATCTGCAATTCGGCTATGACGCCAATGATACCTTGTGGACCAGCGGCGGCGGGCCGGTGGTCGGCTGGATCAATACCAAGATGCTGGACGAGACGGGTGACCTTGCGAAATCTCAGGGCTGGACAGCGATCATCCTCGACACCAACGGCAACGGCAAGCGCGACGAGTATGTCGAGCCCAATCAGCCGGTGGATCCGACCAAAGACAAGCGGATCGTGGCAAGCTTCTACGCCGTGATGCCGAGCCCGGTGGACGGATCGATTTGGGGTTCATACCGAACCAATCCCGGGGCCGTTGTGCGTCTCGATCCCGGGCCCAATCCGCCGGAGACGGCGCTTGCAGAGATCTATAATGTGCCGATGCCGGGATTCGGCGTGCGCGGCGCCGACATCGATAGACAAGGGGTTGTTTGGGTGTCGCTCGCGAGCGGGCACCTGGGGAGTTTCGACCGGCGCAAGTGCAAGGGGCCCCTCAACGGCCCGAAGGCCACCGGCAATCACTGTCCCGAGGGCTGGAGCTTTCACCAATACCCGGGCCCGGGATTCAAGGGCATCGGCGAGAATAGCGCCGAGTCTAGCTACTACACCTGGGTGGACCAGCACAACACCTTCGGCCTTGGCGAGGACGTGCCGATGTCAACCGCCAATTTGCACAACGGCCTGGTTGCCTTGAAAGACGGCAAGATGATCCTTCTGACTGTGCCCTACCCGATGGGCTTTTACGCCAAAGGTTTCGACGGACGTATTGATGATTCTAAAGCCGGCTGGAAGGGGCGCGGATTGTGGACCACGAGCGGCGACCGCACACCGTGGTTGATGGAGGGTGGCAAGGGCCGGAAGCCCATCGCGGTGCAGTTCCAGTTGCGCCCCGATCCGCTGGCGAAGTGAGGAGGGGACGGCAAAAGAACGATAGTGGCGTCTTGCTGAGCTGATAATCCTTGAGGAGGATCTTATGAAAAAATTCGTTCTCGGCGTCTTGGCGCTGCTTTTTTGTATCCCTCCTGTCTATGCCCAGTCCCAGTTCTTCGAGGGTAAGACGCTTCGAATCGTCGTGGGCCTTCCCGCGGGAGACGTCTACGATCTCTATTCGCGGATGTTGGCCATGCACATGGCCAAATACATTCCGGGTAACCCCAATATTATCGTCCAGAATATGCCCGGCGCCTCGAGCATGATCAC
>JBFJTQ010000019.1:0-11228 GCA_041625275.1 Binatia bacterium
CCCGCTGCTGGTGGGCGGCAGTTACAGCCCCTCGGCCTCTCTCCTGCCCGGACTCCTGGCCCAATTTCAGAAAACCCATCCTAAGGTTGAATTCCAGCTTCGCACCAATAACAGCCAAGCCGTGGAGCGGATGCTGCTGAAGGGCGAGGTGGAACTGGCCATCATCAACAATTCCCCGGTTAGCGGCCGGCTCAAGATGGAGTTTTATCGCAACGAGCCAATCGTTGCCTTTGTCCATCCCCATCATCCTTTGGCGGGAAAACCCCGCGTCACCCGCGAAGAAGTCAGCCGCTATGGATTGATCGTCAGAAAACGCCTCGGCGGCAGGGGGACGACCAACGCGTATTTGCGTCATCTGCTGAACCAGGGAGTGGCTCCAAGGGTGGTCCTGCGCTGCGATACGCCGGAGGTGGTCAAAGAGTCGGTGCGGGATCGACTGGGCGTGGGAATCTCGTTCCGGGATGTGGTGGAGAAAAGCATCAAACGCGGCGAGTTCAAAGCGATCAAGCTTCCCGGCAAGACCTTCGAAGGAAAAAGCCTCATCGCCTATCACAAAAAGCGCGCCCTATCTCCCGTAGCCCAGGAGTTCTTGCGGTTCCTGAGATCGCAGCGAGATAAAGTCTAGACGCTGTCCTGGGTTTCCTCTGAAGAAGGATTCAACAATCGGGTTCAGGCTCTCCTTGGCCAGAAAGACATGGCGCCGAGCGGCGCCAGTAGATTGGGAGCTGCGTTTGCATTTCTTTTGGAGCGTACTTTCCGTTTCGTCCCCGCGCGTTTATTGATTTACTTTGTCAAGCTGCCATGCGTACAATAAATTCCAGTCACAACCCACGTCAGCGGAGCAAAGAGGTCCGATATGAAAATCGGCTTGAGCCCCCTTCAAGGACAGGCGAGCTTCGAGGAAACGCTGCGCGAATGCGAACGGGCGGAGGTAGCGGGGTTTGACTCGGTCTGGCTCGGCGAGCATCATAACAATCCCATCTTGCACCCCGCGCCGCTTATCGGGCTTGCCGCCATCGCCAGCCGCACGAGCCGCATCGGCCTGGGTACCGGCGTGCTCCTCCTGCCGCTTTATCATCCGATGATGGTTGCCGAAGAAGGGGCGCTGGTCGACATGATCTCCGGCGGGCGCTTGATTTTGGGATTGGGGGCGGGCTATGCGCCGGAAGAATTCGCCGCCTTCGGCTGCCCGCTCTCCGAACGGGGCAGCCGTCTCGAAGAAGGCGCTGCGCTGCTTTCAAGGTTGTGGACCGAGGAGCATGTCACTCATAGCGGCAGACATTTTCAGGTGAACGACGCGACGGTGATGCCGCGGCCGCTGCAGCGGCCCAGGCCGCCTCTCTGGTTTGGCGCCTGGGCGGAATCGGCCATTCGTCGCGCGGCGCGCCTTGGCGACGCCTGGTTCGTTGGGCCGTCGGCGAATCTGGAGGAGATCGCGCCGTGCGCGCGCATGTACCGGAGCGCGTGCGCCGAGCATGGCAAAGGCAAAAGCGAGGTCGCCCTATTTCGCTACGTCTTTGTGGCGCGCACGTCCGAAGAGGCGATGCGAGCCGCCGGCGGACCCTTCATGCAAGCGTTCGAGCGCATGTACTTTCGCTGGCCTCATCCCGTGGTCAAGCGGCCAAAGGGACCATTGACCATCGAGCGGCTCGCCGCCGACCGGATCATTTTAGGCGATCCAAAAACCTGCATTGATGAAATAAACCGCTTTCAGAAAGCGCTCAACGCGACATATCTCGTTTGTAGGTTTTCGGTGCCGGGAATCCCACGCGAAGCCTGTGCGGCATCTCTAGATCTCTTTACCCGTGAAGTCATGCCCGGGCTGCGGTCGAACTAAAAAGGAGTCGCGATCATGGTGGAAAGCGTTACCGTTGAGATACCGTACACGATCGATACAGGCGAGAAACTGGTCAACGAGACCTTCGGCCCGAACAACATCCGCCGGCGCCGGACCGGCGTGGACGACAAAAAGCCCGTGACCGTCCGTAACGGCCGGCTTTTCGCCGGCATGTTTTCCCTGGACGAGCAGGGTTTTGTCTTTGTCGAGCACAACACCAAGGTGGCCGACTTCTTCGATGCCGAGCAGCTCAAGACGGTTTACTACCCGGAGATCGAAGAGCTGATTAAAAAGACCTCAGGCGCATCCCGTGTGGTAATCTTCGATCATACCCTGCGCTCCGGCGACGAGTCGGAGCGGGAAGAAAAGCTCATCCGCGAACCGGTGCTCTCGGCGCACAACGACTACACCGAGTGGTCCGGCCCAAATCGCTTGCAAGAAATTTTTCCCGGCGAAAGCGACGAGTTGCTCAAGCGTCACTTCGCCATCATTCAGGTCTGGCGCGCCATCAATCGGCCGATTCAGGCCAACCCACTCGCCCTTGCGGATGCCACGAGCGTTGCCGAGGAAGATCTGCTCGTCGCCGAGCGCCGCTATCCGCACCGGGTCGGTCAGACTTACCGCTTGAAATACAATCCCAATCACCGCTGGTTCTATTTTCCCGAGATGCGCCGCGACGAAGCGCTGGTATTCAAAGTCTACGACTCGGAACAAGACGGCCGCGCCCGCTTCACGCCGCACACCTCCTTCGCCGATCCGAACTCGCCGTCAAACGCCCCCGCCCGGCAAAGCATCGAAGTGAGGGCGTTCGCGTTTTTCGCAGCCTAGCGTTGCTGGAGCCTCTTTGGAGAAAACAGGGAGAAGGGTTATGCCGTTCATGTACGCAGAATTCATGACCCGCCTCATGGCCCCCAGGCCGTATCCGCCGCAACCGAACTTCGATCCGACGGAGCTGACGCCGCTTCGCAGGCCCATCGAGCAATCCACCATCGGCGTGCTCACGAGCTCGGGTGCCCAGCTCAAAGAAGACAAGCCGATGGCGGAGACCAACGACCTTTCCTACCGTCTCATTCACAGAGACATACCGCTCTCTGCGCTGAAGGTCAGTCATATGACACCGGTCCGGAAGTGGGCCCTCGAAGACCTCAACGTCGCCTATCCGCGCGACCGTCTCATCGAGCTTGAGAAGGAGGGTGTTTTCAAGAAGCTCGCGCCCAGCGCCGTTTCCATCGTGGGGTCGATCACGTTCTACACGGAGATGTTGAGCGATACGGTGCCCCGCATCAAGGAGGAGTTCGACAAACAGGAAGTCGATCTCGCCTTGATCTTGCCCTTTTGACCGCAGTGCCATCGGTCCGTCGGACTGATCGGCAGAGGACTCGAGGCGAGAGGCTTGCCCACTCTTAACCTGAGTACCGTCTGGGACATCACCTCAGCGATCAAGCCGCCGCGGGCTTGTTTCCTCGATTTTCCCATCGGCTGTCCGGCCGGAAAGCCCAACGAGCCGGAACTGCAGCGCGAGATCCTCAAGGCCGCCCTGAAGCAGGCGCCGAAGTTGGGCGGCGAGTGGCACCTGCACGAGCTGCCCTTTCAGTGGTCGGAGGACGGCAGCCGCGGCTGGGAAGAAGAGCTGAAGGAACTGTACCGCCAGGGCCTGCGCACGGTCCAGGCGCATGTCGCGGCGCACATGACCCGCGGCGAATCGCTCCTCGGCCAAGAGAAGGAATTCGCGCTGCGCTGCAACTGCTAACCTTGATCCGACAAAAACTCGCGACAGACAACTCATCGCCGAGGTCGGCGAGACCGCAAGCCGTGGGCATGCCCTTCGGGATTGCAAATGGCAAATTTCAGATTGCAAATCTGAGATCTGCAATCTGTCATTCCGAGCGCAGCGAGGACAAGGGGGCTCGCGGGCCTGAGCCGCTCCGAAAAAATGTCGGATTCAGCCCGGATTCCGCAGTTGCAGATTCGGTATAGGCAGAGCGAGGGGCGAGCCTGGAGTGGCAAAGATACCCAAGCGCGAAGTTTCAAAAAAGGTGTTGCATCTTGGCAAGTGACCGCCCTCGCTTTGAGACTGCAACTCCATGCACCGGCCATGTCTATCTGCGTACAGCCACCAACTTATTATCTTCGCTACGAAAGGGTCGCTCCTTGCTCCTCAAGTAACTTTCTACTGCGGAATCCGGGTTCAGGTTAACATCTGGAAACCGGACTAAGCCTCTCCCCGGTTACTGCCTCGCTTCCAACTTCGCTTCATGTTAGTTTGAATCCGCCTTGCCGCCCTCGCCGCGTCGCCATGCGGACAGGCCTGTGTGAAGACATCCATATCGTGTTCAAACATCCGATGCCCACTGAGAACCCCGATTCCATCTGGACCCGCGCTTTTTCTTTGCTCTGCCTCGCGCAGTTTCTCGGTTATTCGCAGTATTTTATTCTTCAGCCGACCTTCCCGCTCTACATTACCAGCCTGGGCGGCACGCCGTTTCAAGTCGGCATCGTACTGTCATGCTTCGCCGTCACCAGTGTCCTTTTCAGGCCGTTCATCGGCCTGTGGGCCGATCGCTGGAGCGAGACCGGTGTGCTGACATCGGGCTTAATCGTACTGGCCGCGAGCCTCGCCCTGTGCTTTGCCCCTTTTGTTGAGGCGACCATGCTCGCCAACGGCCTCAGGGGAATCGGCTGGGCCGGGCTCAACACGGGGGGCTACTCCCTCCTCGCGCTCAGCGCCCCACCATCGCGCAGGGGAGAGGCATCGGGTTATTACAGCGGCGTGCAGTCGGGTCCCACCATACTGTTGCCGGCGGTGGCGCTCTGGATCATCGACGCCCCCTTTGGCGGGTTCGACGGCGTTTTCGCCGTTGCCGTTCTTCTGGCAGGTGTTGGCGCCGGGGTTGGCGTGCTGCTGGGCCGGCACGCCCCGCGCGGGCATCGGCAGGTGCCATTCGAAATCTCGACTTCCTGGCGGCGCGACATTTTCAACATCATGGAGCGGGACATCATACTGGCATCGCTGCTGCTGTTCTGTTTCCACGTTTCGCTCCCTGCCGTGGCCAGTTTTATCGTGCTTTACGCGCTCGAATTGGGCATTCCCAGTATCGGCTGGTTCTATATCGTAAGCGGGGCTACGAGCGCACTCGCCCGCCCTGTGCTCGGCCGCGTTTCCGATCAAATCGGCCGGAGCCAATCTCTGGCCGCGGGATTTATCATGCAAACGGTCGCGCTCTGCATGCTAGCGCTGGCCACAAATCTTGCGTGGCTGCTTATTTCCGGGGCGCTATTCATGACGGGAACCGCCATCGGTACCGCCACGACGCTGGCGGTCGCCGTAGAACGGGCTCAACCGGAACGGAGAGGCCGAGCCATGGCTACTTTTTCGCTTGCCTTCCCCTTGAGCGGCGGTTTAGGCGCACTGATCTCTGGAAGCGCCGTGGAGTTGGTGGGCTATTCCTGGATGTACCTGATCGCGGCCGGAATCGGTGCGCTGGGCCTAGCTTTGACAGCCATAAACTGGTCGCGCTTCAGCAGCGCAAACTCTGCGGCATGAACGCCAAACTCGCCTGTGCCGGCCGCGTGACAAACCACACCGCCAAATGATAATGACGAGAGAGAAATACTTAAGCTCAATCCGACAATAACTCACATGACTAAACTAAGTGGTTAGCGAGGCCCGTCTAGTCCTCGCTGCGCTCGGAAGGACAGATTTCAAATCGCAGATTTGCAATTTGAGATTTGCCATTTGCAACCCCGAAGGGCAAGCTACGGTTGTAAGGCTTGCGGGCCGAGCGGATATAAAGAATGTCGGATCAGGGTTAAATCTGGAAAGGTAGCATGAGAGAATTCCGTTTTGTCGACACCACGCTGCGCGACGGCCAGCAGAGTCTCTGGGCCTACGGCATGAGGACCGGCATGATGCTCCCCATCGCCGCGCGACTGGACGAGGCCGGGTTCGAGGCCATCGAGTTCGGCGCGCCGATTGAATTGACCAAATGCGTGCGCGAGCTGCGCGAGGATCCCTGGGAGCGTTACCGTCTTGTGATAAGTCAAATCAAGAAGACTCCCCTGCGCCTGATTCATGGCACGCGCAGCGGCTTCATTATCTACCCGCACTCGCTCCATGCGCTTTACGATCGTTGCATGGCCGACGTCGGTTTGACACAGGTTCGCATCTCCGATTCGTGGAACGACGCCGCGGACTGGGCGTGGCGGGTCAAGCAGGCGCGCAAGGCCGGCCTCAAGCCGGTCATCAATCTCATCTACACCGTTTCGCCGCGGCACACCGACGAATATTATGCACAAAGAACGCGCGAGGCGCTCAAGCTGAAAGTCTTTCGCGTCTGCCTCAAAGACCCCGGGGGAATCCTCACCCCTGAGCGCACCAGGACATTGGTTCCGGCCGTGCTCGCTGCCGCCGGCGCCACGGTCGCCGAGCTGCACACGCACTGCACGACGGGGCTTGGCTCCCAGTGCTGCCTGGAGGCGATCCAGGCGGGCATGACCTCGGTGAACACGGCCATCCCGCCTTTGGCGGACAGTTCCTCGAATCCTTCGGTTTTCAATGTTGCCATGAATGGCCGGGCCATGGGCTATCGGCCTCTGCTCGATGAGGAGCCGATCCGTCCCGTGGCAGCGCATTTTACCGCCATTGCTAAACGGGAGAACTTACCCATCGGGAAAACACCGGAATACGATTACGCCCAGTACGTCCACCAGATTCCGGGCGGCATGATTTCGAATCTGCGCCACCAGCTCCGTCGCGTCGGCATGGAAGATAAAATCGAGCAGACGTTGGCAGAGGCGGCCCAGGTGCGCGCGGACTTCGGCTACCCCATCATGGTCACTCCGCTGTCCCAGTTTGTCGGCAGCCAGGCGGCCATCAATGTCATCGTCGGCGAGCGCTACGCGCAAGTGACGGACCAGACCATCGAGTATGCCATGGGCATATGGGGGAAAGAAGGCGCCGCCTTCATGGACCCAAACGTCAAGGACAAGATTTTACACCGCCCGCGCGCCAAAGAGATTGCCGCGCGAGAACCGCCGCGGGATACTTTGCCTCAACTGCGCCGCAAATACGGCGGCCGAGGGGTCTCGGATGAGGAAGTCTTGATGCGGTTTTTCACCAGCAAGGAAGAGGTCGATCAGATGCGTGCGGCCGGCCCGGCCCGCACCTACCTGGTATCCAGGAATCCTCTTTTGAATCTTGTCGCAGAGCTCACGCGGCAACCGACGCGCAATCGCATCTACATTCAAAAAGGCAATCTCTCGCTTCGGCTGGAACGAAGGCGAACGGATTGAACGTCGTGGCCCCGATGAGGCGGGCCAGGTCTTGCGCGACAAGTGCACCGTTGGAAGCGTGCCGAAGGTGTGACAATGTGACCTAACTGTTGTCGGTTTACAAAATCATTGACGGGAGGTGTTCACATGGCCATGGCGTATAACCCCGCGCAGCAATTCGAGCTCAAGTCCTGGGACGTCGAATACAGGCGCGATCCGGCGCGCGCTTTGTTGGCTCGCGTTTACCAGCCCCAGGGTGCGGGACCCTTTCCCGTGCTGCTGGATTTGCACGGCGGCGCGTGGAACAACCAGGACCGAACCGCCAACGCTCTTATGGACGAGCGTCTCGCAGCGAGCGGCATACTGGTCGTGGCCATCGATCTGCGCCTGGCCGATGAGGCTCCCTACCCGGCTTCAGTGGCGGATGCCAATTACGGGATTAGGTGGCTTAAGCTCAAGGCGCCCGAGTGGAAAGGCGACCCTGCAACCCTCGGCGCGCTCGGGAGCTCCAGTGGCGGCCATGTAATCGAGCTCTGCGCGATGCGCCCTCATCACGCCAGCTACAGCGTACACCCGTTGCCCGAGGCGCCAAAGCTTGACGCAACGGTGAATTACGCCATCGCGCGCTCTCCCATCAGCGATCCCCTCGCCCGCTACGAGCAGGCGAAAAAGCTCCAACGCCAAGAACTGATCAAGAACAGCGAGATTTATTTCAGGCCGTGGGAGACCATTCAAGAAGGCAACCCCCAACGAATTCTCGACCGCGGCGAGACCGTGAGCCTAGTGCCCATGCTCATCTTGCAAGGGGCCTTGGACGACAACGTTCTCCCCGAGGTGCAGGAGCGTTTCGCTGCGGCATACCGAAAAGCCGGCGGTGAAATCGACTACGAGCTTTTCCCCGGCTGCGAGCATCGCTGGGTGGCCAACCCCGGACCACAAACAGACCGTGCCATCGATCTGATCAAAGCCTTTATTGCCCGGCAGTTGAGCAAGCGTTAGCGACGAGGAGCGTTGTGTAACGAGGTGACACTTGTCGCAGGCAACACCATAATCGACGCGTCTCGTGCCCGTGATTTCGAACCTGGGAGCGTCGCCGCGCCGACCTTTACATACCATAGATTAACGGTGTGTTTTGCGCAGGCGCTGAGCCTGTGCAGGACCGCGCGCCAACTTAGTCGTGACGGTATTCCGACAGGTGTTGTTCGGGACTCAACGGCCATTTATCCGGCTCCTCACAACCTGCGATTTCATGGCGATTGCCGTCCCTCGCGTCCTTGGCAAGATCAATCTCGAAAGGCTTCGTGAAGCTGTGCCTTTGTGTATCGTACAGGATACGGACGACTGGGTGCAGTAATCCGTTGTTGCCATGATCCACGACGACCGCGATAAAACCGCTCCGCAGTCGCACTAAGGTCCCGATCGGATAAATCCCCAGTTGCGCAATGAAATTCTCCGCCAATTCTCTGTTCAAGTAAGAGTTGCTCCACTCGAAGATCTTTCGCATCGCCGCGGTGGGCGACATGGCGTTCTCATAACAGCGCTCGGATGTGAGGGCATCATAGATATCGACGATCGCGGTCATCTCGCCGAATAGACTGATCTCGTCGCCCTTAAAATTGAAATCATGGATAAAAACACCCGGCCGTAGATGGCCAACTTTAATCTTCTTGATCATGCCCAAAGAGCCTTTTGTCTTGTGATGACCCTGCGCTGCATGTATTTTCTATAAGGAGCATCGGCTGGCTAGCAAAAGGGCATAAACTCTTGAGAGACTCTTGGGGGAACTGGCGCCCACTGGCGGGCGGGATTGCAAAAGAAATAAATTTTTGTGCAATTGGGGAATTTTATGGCACGCGTACCCTTGATCGAGCAAGAAAATCACCCCGAGCTTGCGGATCTAATCAGCAAGATTCGCGGCGCGCGGGGCGGTCGGCTCATTAACATCTATCGCTTGATGCTTCACAGCCCGGCGCTGGCTAACGCATGGTTCGAATTGAATCAGGCGGTGCGTTATCAAACCGACATCGACGGCCAAAGCCGCGAGCTGGCGGTGATCCGAGTTGCGATCGTCAACGAGGTCGACTACGTGCTCAAGGCGCACGGCCCCGCCTACGCCCTGAAAGAGGGACTCACACCGGCACAAGTGGGAGCGGTGGCTGCCTGGGAATCGTCCGGTCTTTTCAGCGATAAACAGCGCGCGCTGCTGGCCTACGTGGACGCCATGACACGACAAATCGACGTGCCCGAGACCGTTTTCGCGGCACTTAAGCCCCATTTCAGCGAGCGCCAGATTGTAGAGGTCACCATGCTCATCGGCGCCTACAACATGCTGACCCGATTTTTGGCAGCCCTGCGTGTCGACCCGGAGCCGCCGGCCGGCGCGAGCTGAGCACTCATGGCTTCCGAAGTGCGGCCCGTGATCGTCGTCGAAGACGATCCCTTCTTGCGGCTGATTCAAGTCATCCTCGACCCGTCCACCCCTCGCGAGCGCCTCGAGGCGTTTTCCCATTTCATGGCGCACGACGAGCCGGACTTCTCAGGTTGGTGCGGGCAACTGCGGCGCCGGATTCCGGACCTCTACCCCGCGGAAGTGCGTCTGGTCGAGAACGAGGCGAATCTTTCACCGAATCTTGTGGGAGCGCAGGTTGTCGTGGTCGAAAAATTCCGCGTCGGCAAGAACGAAATCACGGCGGGCAAGGAGACGCTTAGAGTTGTCCAGAAATATGGCACGCTCACCTACGGCATTGATCAAGCCGAGTGCGAGCGGCAAGGCATTCGCGTTCTCACGATCCGGCGGCGCGCCAATATCGCCACCGCGGAGCATGCATGGATGCTGCTCCTGGCGCTGGCGCGAAAAATCACCGAGACGGCCAATCTAATCAGCCTGGAACAACTGCAAGCCGCGGGGTATGCGCCGACAGTTTTCAACCGCACGCACACACCCAATGGTAATTGGGCGCGGATAAGAGAACTGCGAACACTTTACGGCCGACAGCTCGGCATCGTCGGGCTTGGCGAGATCGGCCGGGAAGTTGCGCTGCGAGCCGCTGCATTCGGGATGCGCACCGTCTACACCCAACGCCGCCACCTGACGGAACGCGACGAACGAATCTGTCAGGCAACGTACGCGAATCTGGATGAATTGCTTGGGAGCTCGGACGCCGTCAGTCTCCATTTGCCCGGGGGCGCCGCGACCCGCGGCTTCATCAGTAGCCGTGAATTCGCCGTTCTCAAACCCGGGGCACTGCTCATTAACGCGTCCCAGCCGCAGCTCGTAGATCGCGCAGCGTTAATAGACGCTCTCGCCTCGGGTAAAGTCGGCGGCTTCGGCCTGGATACCTTCTATGACGAGCCAGGCCATGTCGGCGATCCGTTGCTTGCGTTCCCCAACGTCATCATCACGCCACACCTCGGCGGCTCGCCTCGGTTCAACGCCCTCAGGGATTTCGAAGAATTGCTCGTCAATATTGCGGCAACTTTGACAAAGCCTTGAGGCGGGCCTGCGGTGATGCCAGAAATGTGGGCGGTTAGCGATCCGTTTTCAACTCTCAACGCTGGCAGCCATTTTCCGGCGCTGATCGCTAATCCTTAGGTGCTCACTGGAGGCTTGGTCTTGACCTCGTCCGGAGGGCTCGCATTAGGCTTACTGGGGACTGAGGCTTTCGGGTTCAACTGCGGTTAAGCCGTACATACGCGGCGTTAAGGCTGGACCGGAGCCGTTCAAGGGAACGCGCGAGTTCGCCGAAATCCGCAAACGGGTGCACGCCCACCGGCTTTTCGAAGTCTCCCCGGCTAATCCGGTCCGCATCTTCTTTCAAGACCAGGATAGGCCGGGCGATGCGCCACCCCAGAAAAACGGACAGCGCAATTCCCAGGATGAGGACGAGCAAGATGGTCGTGAGGATAGGTGCGAGGTCATCGCGGACCTGGCGGTCGATTGCCGCTTTCCAAATCCCGTAATAAGCCATGCCAAGCTGGCCATCCTGGATGGGTACGTTTGTCTCCAATACTTGTTTTCCTTTGAAAACCGCGATTCTCTGATTACCCGGATCCCTTCCGGCCGACCTCTGAAGCTCCGCCGGAAACGTCGGCAGATTATGGGCGACGACATCGCCCCCGC
>JBFJTQ010000020.1:0-11209 GCA_041625275.1 Binatia bacterium
CAAGTCCGCCTTGTCGCGCAGGAAAACCAGGTACTTCGCTTCTCCCTTCTGCGCCATCTCCGTCAGGAGTTGGGCCTCTACCTTGGCATTGCCGTTAGAGTCGGCGGCATGACCCCAGGTCAACAAGCCTGCCAAAACCAACGTTGCCAACTGAACCACGATTCCGCCTTTGATCTTAAATTTCTTCATTCGATCTCCTGAAATTTATTCGCTCTGCGCACGATTTCACTTTCAGAGACTTACCATCGTTTCGACTTCTATTTCTTCCTTCGTGATCGATCCTTGATTCGAACAGTCGTTCTTCCCCGCCGCGAAAAAGATTTTCTTAATTGCCGCTGAAGAACGCTTTCCCAGAGCGGCATCCGTCTCGAACGGTCGTTCGCCCGCCGGAGCACGGATAGCCCATCCTACTTGTACACCGGCACGGCTATCCTCTCAAGTGTCATGTGTCCCATGAAATCTCGGGACATTTGTCCCTTATGGCCGGCGCGGTTTTTTTTCAGGCGAGCCGTTGGCTGCCAATTCATGCCGGATCGCAAAGGCCGCGGCTTGGGTGCGGGATTGTAGGTTAAGCTTGTTCAGGACCTTGCTCACGTAGTTGCGAACGGTCTTTTCCGACAGCCGGACACGAGACGCGATCTCCCGGTTTCGTTGACCTTCTGCTATTAGCGACAGAATTCGTTTCTCCTGCCAGGTCAAGATCTCGTAACCTTCCTCCTCGCGCGGCTCCTCGGCCGACTTGACGCGTCTGAGTATTTTTCTCGTCATCCGGGGGTCCAAAACCGAATCGCCGCCCGCGACGGCTCGGACTGCTTCGACCAGCCTTTCACTGTCAACTTCTTTCAGAATGTAACCCGTAGCGCCGGCCGTAATCGCCCGGAAAAAAGGCTCGTCCTCAGACGAGCCTGTGAGAACGATGATTCTGGTCTGAGGACGGTCGTTTACGATCCGCCGTATGGCTTCAGTGCAGTCCCCTTCCCGCAGGTAATAGTCCATGATGATGACGTCCGGCCGCTGCACGGCGGCCTTATTGATCGATTCCTGAGCCGTCTCAGCCTCGCCTACGACTTTCAACCAGCCGTGACGGCTGAACAGAGCACGAAGGCCGAGCCGGACGACCTCATGATCGTCGACCAATAGAAGTTTGAGAGGCGGTTTCATTGTTTCCTAAATAAGATCAAAACTATCCGGAGAAGCGCTAGTGCCCACATTGACTTGACATCACAACTTGCCATCTTGTATCAGTAGAGGCTGCCAGGTTCTGCGGCACAAGCAGTCGGTGTGAGAGGTAAAGCGGGACGAAGGCTCACATGAGAAATAATTTACTGTTACCTGTGCCAAACGCGTTTCGTGGCGTAACTAATCGATTCTATTGGCTTACACGACACTCTGTTTTTGTCATATTGACGCCGCTTTTCATTGCTTTCGCCCCTCACGAGGCCTTCGCCGCTCAGGAAAAGGAGCCGACCGCATCGCCCGCCCATCAGCATAGCACAGCCCCCCGGTTCCATATCGCTGTCGAGGGCGACCGCCTGACGGCTAACCTGCGGGATATGGATCTTCGAGAAGTCCTTAGGCAAATCGAGCAGCAAACCAAGATCGCCATTCACGTCAGTCCCAACATCAAAAGTAGCGTAAGCGCGGAATTTACGGCCGTCACGCTCGAAGAAGCCTTGAGGCAACTGCTCCAGCAAACACCTTTCAGCTACGGGATCATCTACGGTCATGGACCGGCAGGTACCGTGATCATCAAGTCCGTGCACGTTGTGGCGGACGGCAAGCAAGAAGCAACGCGCCCGACCGGGACAACTTCAGCGCCTGCCCCGTCTGTCAGGCCCGAGGATAGCGAAGCTGGCCGCCGCCTACGAAAAATCCTGCAAGACGCCCAGCAGAAAGCCCTGTCAGAGAAGGGAGATTCAGACAAAGACGCCGCCCGCCGCTTCCGCGAACTGATCGAAAAAGCCCAACGCTCCTCTCAACAGGACGCCCCCGGAGCCGAGATACCACGGGATTTGATCGATTCACTTCAAGGGGGTGGGCAAGCGGGACAGGAACCGCGCCAATAATCCTTTTACCCTGGCCTCCCGCTAGGGGCGCTGTTTGCCTCGCCTGTAACAAAGAAGTCAACTTTTCGCGCTCCATATAGATAACACCGAGTCCAGGAAGCCACGATCTCGCCGTCCGCAACTAGGGCACTGATTCTTCCGAGGAGACTCGTTTTCTCTTGACCTGCAAGGCCAATAACCGCCTTCCCGTTTCAGATATGGATCTGCTTGTCAGCCTCACGAGACGCAAGGGATAATAAAGAAAGTGAAGACAAGCCGGTAGTCGTAATACACTCGTATCGTTCTTCGTGGGGGTAAGAGCCGTACGCAGGCTGAACAGGAGATAGGGAAGCTTATTCCTTGGCCGCTCCCTCATCGACACATAGAGAGCCGTCTTCGCAAGCAAACCGAGAGGCTTATGCTCTCGCGAAAACAACTGTCTGCGAACAAATGACGAGAGAAATTTTATTCGCCTCTCACCCGCTGTCTTCGACAAAATACTCTGCGGCAGGGGCGCATCCAATAACGCTTGTGCCAAATGCAAACCTAAAAGCACGGCTCTTTCGCTATTCAAAGCAGCGGCGCGCTTTATCATCTCGTCCCAATCGAGAGCCGGATTGGCGCGAGCTAATTCCGCAATATCACAGATCCAGGCCAAACGTTCCCAGCAATGCTTCGAGCCGTGTATGCACAAAATGAGCAACAAGTCCTCGGGAGGAAGGCTTGGCAGACTCCCTCTGCTAAACGGGACACGCATTCTCCGCCTCCACAACGTTTCCGCGTCAAGGGCAAACGAGTACCGGCTTTGCGCAATTCTCCAATGGAGATCCAACCGAACATGCTCCTCGGCGCTGATCAACGTGTAGGCGTGGTTGGACTGAAGGTGATCCGCCTCTTGCGCGGGCGTTAGCTCACGCCAGGGGCGATAGCCCTGGGCAAGAAGCATGGACTTCGCCTTCTGAAAGTCTCGTTCCTTCACAAGAACATCCAGATCGACAAATTGACGAAGTGCGAGATTGCCGTAAGCGGCCGCTGCTAAGACGGGACCTTTGATTGGCAAAGCCGTGATCTTTTCCGCTTCGAACAACTCGAATAGCTTGAGCAACTCAGCGGCAAAAAGCAGATTTCGCGCTGCATTAGCGCGAAAGTGATTCCGTAGCGCGTTCATTCTTAAAGCGGGAACAGCATCCCGGCAGATGCGGTCAAGGCTCGAATAAAGCAGCGGCGCCACCCCATGCCGCTGAGCAGCAGCCAGAAGATAGTCCCAATCCAGATCACCCTCGAGCAATGATTTTATTTGCTTGGCGACAGCCGCCTCGATGTAAGTACGTGAGCAGGCAAGAAGCAACTTCGCTTCCCGTCTCGGCAAGCCTGAGAACGCAGTAGGTATCATCCGCCTGAACCTCTTATGAAGACAATATCACGTTTCGCAGCGCGATCAGTCCGCACCTCGCGCCGTTCTCCTCGCTAAGCAACTCTAAAATCGCTGTCGTGGCCTCGCCAAATTGCCGCCAAGCCGATGCCGGGCGTAACATAGGAACCTCAGGCCGTCTGCCTTTTTATTATCGAATCCTGAGCCTTGACCTTTGCTTTTACGCTCTGGCGTTTACTTGACTCGGTTCAACGTTGAGACTCGACCCGATGGGACTGGGGCTAGCGCCGGGGCCCTGTCCATCTGCGCCGACCACGAAGACGCGTAAGGCCCGCGTTGGGACAGAAGTTGTTCGTGCGTTCCCGATTCCAGAACCCGGCCCTCGTTCATCACATGAATCACGTCCGCGCGTTTCGCGATCGATAGGCGATGTGTAATGATGATTGCCGTGCGACCTGCGGCGAGCACGCGGAATCGATCAAACCAATCGGCCTCGGCCCAAGCGTCCAAGGAACTCGTCGGTTCATCCAGGATAATAATCTGTCCCTCGCGCAGAAAAGCTCTCGCGAGAGCAAGCCGCTGCCACTCGCCCCGACTCAACTCGCTCCCGTTCACAAACCATTTTCCGAGCTGCGTATCGTAGCCGTTTGGTAATCGCGCCACCACTTCATGAGCGCCCGCCGCCCGCGCGGCCGTCTCGACCCGCTCCCGATCAGGCGTATTGTGCAAATCCCCGATGGCGATATTTTGTTCCGCGGTCAGGTGGTAGGCGACCGGCCACTGAAACATCACGGTGATGACCCGCCGCAACTCCTGGGGAGAGAAATTCCGAATGTCGGTCCCGTCGATTTCAATCCGGCCCTCTTCGGGGTCGTAAAAACGGCACAGGAGTTTAATGAGCGTGCTCTTTCCGGCGCCGTTAGGCCCGACGAGCGCAGCTACCTGCCCGCTCGGAATGGCGAGATCAAACTCCGTCAGGACTCGTCGTTCGCTTCCCGGATAGCGGAATGTAACGCCGCGAAGCCGAATTCCGCCGCTCAATTGCCTCGGTGTCTTTAACGGGTTCGCCGGCTCGACAATCTTGGGCGACAGTGTCAGAAAAGCAAAAAGATCGCCAAGAAACAGAGTGTTGTTATAGATCTGGGCCAGGTTTCTCAGCAGTGCATGCATCAGATTCTGGCCGCGGCTCAGAGCATGATAGAAGAGCGCAAGGTCGCCGAGCGTGGCTCGACCGTGCAGTCCCTGCCACAGAATCCAGCCGATTGCCCCTGCAGAGATCAGCAGGCCGGAAAACCCGGCTGCCAGCTGTGCCAGGCTTTGATCGCGCGTGAGCTTCAGCCGCTCTCCCCGCAGACAACCTCGCAGATGCAGATAGGCCTGCTGAAAAAAGCCGCCCAGATCGAACAGCCGCAGCTCCGCGGCCGTGTAACTGTTCGTGAGTACCGATTCGTAGTACCGGGCGCGGCGCCGTGACTCTGTACTTTGGTTCCACCAGTGATAAAAACGCCTGTTGTAATGCAGCACGACAAACAGCGCTGGCAGCGTGCTCGCCAGAAGCGCAAACGGGAGCCAAATGCCGTAAGGCACGAGAAGCACGCCGACAGTCAGCAACGTAAGCGAGTTCTGAACCAGGCTGCCCGCACTCTCGAGCAGCGTGAGCGGGCGATTGTTGAGGTCGTTTTGCACCCGCTCCAGGTTGTCGTGATATTCCGGCGACTCGTAAAACTCGAGATCCACCGCCGCGCACTTCTGATGGATCAGTCCATTCAAGTGGTCCCGCACGTACTCCGCCTGCGCCAGGCGAACCCACGCATTGGCCGTCTGCACCAGATCCATCAAAATCACCGTTCCCGCCATCAGCGCCGCGTAAAACAAAAGCCGCCGGATGCTGTCCGCGTCGCCGCCGGAACCGACGGCTACCGAGAGACTATCGACAAGCGGACGGGTCAGGTAAACCGCCGCTCCCGGCAACAGCCCCTCGAGAATGAGCAGGCTGACCCAGGCGAGGGTGCAGCCTCGAGCCGCCTTCCAGATCAGCTCGAAGGTTCTCGGTACGTACGCAAGCTGCAACAGGAACTTGGACAGGTGATCTTTCAAAGTCGTTCTCGAACCCGAATTCGTGGTGAAGGCCCGCAAACCTATCTCTGTCCCGCATTCAAGCGGCGGGTTACATTCGCCGGTGGCCGGATACCGTCAATCACTTGGCGCTTTTCCGCAACGATACCTGAGTCACCCGGAAAATAGGACATTCCGGAAGATTGATCATTCGCTTTTTTACGCTAAATAGAACCGCAGAATCCGGGATGGATCAAAACAATGGTGGCATGCAGAACGGCCACTCTCAAGAGAAAACCACGCGGGCCACCCTGAAAAGATCGGCGCGCGCCGCTTCGAACGCCAGGCCACGCTCATCCGCTTGGGCGCGGGCGCAGCCTGGCACATGCATAAAGATGGAAAATTAAGAGGCGGGGTGCGAAAACTCTCCGAACTTATCCGTCAGGAAGTTCGTGTTATCGCTCTTGTCGCCCTTGCCCGGATTATCGAGAGTGCGCTCAGCGATTGAGCCGTATTCGATTAATTGGGGCGTCTCGTAAGCCTTCTTGTGATCCATGATCTGTCTCCTTCCTTCCTGCATTTTTCAATTCCTTTGTACCAGGGCAGCCGATCTTTCGTCAACGCACATGTCTTTTTTACGGCAACACAGAGTTTTCACATTCCAAGTTTGAATTTTCATCACACCTCTTAAAACGGATCCCATCTGTATTGACTCCTGGAGTTTACGCTTCGCGGTTGCGAGTTCGTACGATCCAGTTGGTGCTTCAGCAATACGCGCCGAATCGTCTCCGCGCTGACGGGCAGCTTTAATCGATCGCGGATCCAGCGCGCCGAACGATGGCGACCATCGAGTTTACAAGTGACGATCCAGACTTCCTGGTCTGGCCCGATCTTGCGAAAGTGGCCGCGTCGTCGATCGAGCAAACCCTCCGGGCCGCGCTGCAAATATCTCGTGACGTAGTTATGGACGGACCGAAGACTTACCCCGAGGATTTTGGCTGCGTCCCTGCGCGCCAAACGGCCGCGAACGACGTTGGTGATGGTCCTCCTCCGGGTCTGCTTGTCTATCTTCATGAATTCGCTCTCGCTTCGAAAAATATGATTTGGCTACCAGATTTACTGCGGTAATACGTTGAGAATCTTGGCTACTGTCTTGCGCAGGCTATTGAGACGCATGGGCCGATAGAGGTTCCACATGGGGACCCGGCTCGCCAACCCGCTCAATTGAAGAAATGACTGGGCGCGAGACGCCTCGTTCGGCAGGCGGAAACTCAGCGCCCAAAGGTCTGGAAGACACTTCGGCGCGGCCATGCGCTCGAGGTGAACTTCGTTTTCCGATTCCCTCAGAAAGATCACGGCCTTGATGGGGATCGGGTCGTCGGTTCCTTTGCGGTTTTCATCGAGGACTAAATAGACTCGATCATTGGACAGCGACACGATGTGAGCACCCGCAGGCGTATAACCGTCAAAAACGTCGGGGCGAATACGCAGCACGGCGGGCCCGGGAAGCAACGTTGGGAACGGCGTTAGCCGACAGCAGGCCGAATCCTCGCTGAGGACCCGGTACCCTTCCCGGTGAAACGCCATCGCCAGTGTCGTTTTGCCGTGGCGTCCCGGCGCCGCGAAAAGTACCGCGCCTCCATCAACCTCCACTGCTGCAGCATGCAAAAAGAATTCCTGCCTGTGCATGGAGCACAACAGTGTCGGCAATCCCCATAAGCGCTGTTCCCGCATGACCTCGTCGCCGTCTACAGGAATCCGAATGACACCGTTCCCCGGGTCAATGTCATACCACCCGGCATCTGAGACATAATATCGATACCGGTGATCGATGTCGTAAAGCTCGGCCCTCACGTCTTGACTCGGTCCCTGGAGTTTCCAAGTCAACGAGGGGCTGCCGGGAGGTGGCATGGACATTTCCATTTCCGCGCGGATTTCCAGACTGTCCGCGCTTTCCCCCGTGCGAAGAAACTTTAGAGGCACCGAGGATCGAATGTTGAATCCGAAGACCGATGGCGGTACCGCCCCGGCGCCGTTCGATGGAGCGTGTTGATTCTTTACCATAGGCTTAAAAAGGCGTGAATCCGGACAAGGGTAATTGCCCAGACCCAGTCCGTCAGTTTGAAATCTTGGCGTTCTATGTGCTCTGCCAAACGCCGGTAATCGACGCCGGCGACATGGTGGTTCGGGCTCAAAAGGAATTGCCGTAGCACCGGATAATCCACGTGAGCCATCACGTGATCGTTAAACACGGTCTTATCTCGGCGGTCGAGGATCTCATCCGGCAATTTGCCGCGCAAAAGCCTTCGCACCAGGGTCTTTGAGCGAAGGTCAGGAAACTTGATCTGCGCCGGCAGGCTGAGGAAGAACTCCCAGAGGTCGATGTCGACAAAAGGACGACGGACCGTTACGCCGCTCACCGAGGCGCACAGGTCATCGGCATCCATCATGAATGTCGACCCTTCGAATGCGAGAAGCTGTTGTTCTGACCAGCGGCGATGCGCAGGCGGGAGAATATTGCGATGAACGCGGCCCCGGTGTACGTGGAGCGGATCCACCCAATCCGGGAAGTTTTCCGCGCGATCGCCATGCCTCAATCTCGAGTACCCGTGGATTACGGATCCAGGTGCCAACGCAAGCACGAGTTGCTTAAAGAGGTGCTTTCGCGACTTACCCCTCTGCCGTTCCATAAGCATTAGTTGGCAAAGCGCTCTCCACCTCAAGCGCGTGAGCAGGTGGGGCATCGTATGAAAGTGAAAAGCGATCACAAACTCCGCGAGCTCGCCGGTCAGGACATTGTTAAAGCCAAGCTGGCGGGCGAGCGCGAAGTTCTCATGCATTTCAGGGATCGCAACCGTCGGGATAGGCCCGTCCAGCAAATTGCACCACTCCTGCACGTCGTCGAGCATCCCCGCCTTTATTTCGTACGTGCGGAGATCCATGCCCAGGTAGTCGACGATCATCCGGATATAAGCGCTCTCATCCACTTTGGGCAGATTCGGAAACACCGCCGATAGCGCCGTCAGCGGCCGGCCCGTCAGCGCCAGATGTTGGGGCGCCGCGAATGCGGCGACTGCTGAAGAATCAATCCCACCGCTAAGAGAAATCACCGTTTCGGCTGTCAGGCTGCGCCGGACGGCCTGGGCAAACAGCTCATTGAACTTTTCACCCACTTCTTGCGGCGCAACAGGCACAGTCTCAAGCAACTCTACAGGCCGCCAATAGCGGTACGGATCGCTCGCCCTATCCCTCGAGAAAGAGAACGTCGTTGCCTGGGGCAAGCGGTTCACGCCTTGCAACGCGCAAGCGGTTTCATCTTCCTTTCTGCGGTAGAAAATATCCTCGATTGCGGCGAGGTTTGGCTCCCGGCCTATGCCGGCACCCGCGATGATTTGCTTCGCTTCGGTTGCTAAGAAAAATGCCTTTGGATCCTCTCGGTAATAGAGAGACTTCAAGCCCAGGTGATCCCGAAAGCACCAGACACAATGGCCGTCGGTCACAACGCCGGCAAAGACCCCGCGCATACGATTGGGAGCACCCAGGCCAAAGGCCTTAATCGCCGCGATCGCGATATCCGCCGGATCCGTCGACCTGGGCGGCTGGCCCGACTGCGACAGAAGCTTGTATAGCTCCGTGGAATTGTCCAATCGGCCTGAAAACACCGCCGCGAAACGACTGTTGCTCGAGATCGTGGAGTCGACGGCATCCCCTCTGTTGCACACACCGAGGATGCAGTCGCCGACTTCTCTGATCTCGTAATCCGTGCCGCGATGAGGCGCCGCCCTCAACATGCGTTCGGCATGGTCCGCCGTTACCGCGGCCGAGCGACAAAGTATTGCAACGATGGAGCCCACGATCTTCCTTTCGAAGCTCTAAGAGAAATTCTTCACTTTGGAGAGCACGAATCTGCTTGCGCCAGAGGTCGCCAACACGGAACTCGAACGGAACATAGCCGGCGCTTGAGTTTATTGACCCTCATGAGCACGCCACTCTAACTGCCTCTGTCGGCCAGTGAAGGAAAGCTTCTATAACGAGACAAATCACTAACCCCGCCGATCAGAACTCGGCCCTCATATTCCAGCCACGCATGAGCCAGGAATTCTCCCGACCCGTTCTTGGTAGCGCCGATCCGGAGCGTCGGCAGATATCCATTCCTGCGCAACAATGCCTTGCTTGCCATGGCTTGAGTTAAACATGTCGCCGAGGGAAGGATCCTGCTGACGGCTTTGACCGCCCATACGATGCGATCCACGGGTACCGACGGCTTGTGCGCCCCATGGCGGCCCTTCGCTTGCTCAAATCGCCCAAGTAGCGCGCAAAGAGTCCGGTACGGAAGGAGGCACAATCCGAGCCGCACCAACCCCACAACCACCCAAGCGCCGATCAGAAGGCGCTGCTCGGACGACGGCAGCGCAAGGAACTTAATCAGTTTTCTCATTTTCGACCTGAATCAATCCCCTGTCCGCCAAAGTGTTAAGTATCGCCAGCAAGTCACGCTCACACTGAGCAGGTTCGACATCGTATTCGTCCAATAGTGTCTTGAGCAATACCCCTACCGATTGCGGCCTTTGGATCAGGTCCCAAACGCGCACACCAACCCCGTTCAGACCGAAGTAGTTGCCGGATACCGCGTGGAGAATTGCCGTCTCTCCCCCCATATCACAGGAAACTTGGTCTGCGCTGACACTTACGACCGAATCCCTCGTCACACCGCCTGGTGCCATATTGATTGCCTCCTATGGGTCATATAGCCGAGTGCGCTAACCGCGCTGGATCGAAAGCCGGAAGACTCCCTCACGGCCTCTTGATTTCATCATCTCTATCCGGTTGAAAGGTTGGCACCATGCCATAAATCACATCGATGATTTCGTTTTCCGGATTTCCTGCTATGGCCAGACGCTCCAGTTCACCAACCCTGTTCAACATATACGAGAGAGACGGGACCCATTCCGAGCGCACCAGTTGTATGTTTTCGATGCTGGAAGGCACAAGGGTTTCATCCGCTCCCCTCAATTCCTCTTGCAGTTTCTCCCCCGGTCTCAATCCCACGAAGGTGATAGGAATCTCCTTCTCCGGGATAAACCCACAGATTCGAATGAGGTGCCGGGCCATATCCAAGATTTTGATCTGTTTGCCCATCTCCAGCACAAACACTTCGCCGCCCTGACCCAATGTGGCGGCTCGCAAAACCAGTTGGACAGCCTCCGCAATCGTCATGAAGTAGCGCTTCATTTCCGGGTGCGTGACCGTCACAGGGCCGCCGCGATTGATCTGCTGCACGAACACTGGAATCACGCTTCCGTTGCTCCCCAAAACGTTGCCGAAACGCACGGCGGAAAAAATTGTCTTCTGCTCTTTCCCGTTCTGCGCCAGAGCCTGGATATAGAGCTCCCCTACCCGCTTGGTCGCCCCCATCACGTTTGTTGGATTCACCGCTTTGTCGGTGGAAATCAACACAAACCGCTCGACGTCATGTCTTATGGCGGCTTGGGCCAACCTGTGAGTTCCGATGACGTTGTTGAGAACCGCTTCCTTGGGATAGAACTCCATCATCGGCACATGCTTGTACGCGGCCGCATGAAAAACGACCTGAATGCCATAGCGATGCAGAGTTTCTTCCACGATGTTTAGGTGCTTGACATCACCCAAGACGGGTACGCGGTGGACTGCGGGATACGTTTGCCCTATTTCCATATCGATGGTGTAAAGCGCGCTCTCAGCCTTGTCCATCATGACC
>JBFJTQ010000021.1:0-10928 GCA_041625275.1 Binatia bacterium
CGATAAGGCCATCGAGCCCCTTGGAGAAAGCAAAAACGAGTGGGAAATTGCCTGCCTTTTAGCCAAGAAAATCCAGGAGCGGGCGAAAGCGCGCGGCATTCAGACGATCCCCCATCCCGACGGCACGCCGCGACGGCTGGACGATCTCTACGATCGAGTCACCAGCAACGGCATTTATACCGAAGAGGATGAGGAGGCTGTGGCTCGAGACTTTTATGTCAATACCTCGAATGTCGAGCAGATGTCCTGGGAAGAGGCAAAAGAGACGGGACTCATCGCCCTGACGGCGCTGGGTCTAAATGCCCGCAGCATCGGCAATGCTTGTGATATCACCCCGGGGGATCCTGTCGTTCCCTTGACGTGGCACATCGTCAAAAAAGAGCCCTATCCCACGCAAACTCGGCGCATGCAATTCTACATCGACCATGACTGGTATCTCGAGTTTGGCGAAGCATTGCCGGTGCAGAAAGAAGATCCCAAAGCCGGCGGAGATTATCCCCTCAGACTTACCGGCGGCCACGCCCGCTGGAGCGTTCATTCGAACCAGGTCGATGAGACTCTTCTGCTACGGCTGCAAAGGGGCGAGCCCTTGATTTTTGTGTCAGCCGACGATGCGAAGGCAAGGCAAATCCAGGACGGCGACATCATAGAGGCATACAATGACATTTCGTCGTTTCAGGCGCGGGTAGGTGTCTCCCCTGCCGTGAAGCCAGGGCAGGTCATCATGTACCACGCTTGGGAGAACCACCAATTCACGGGGTGGCGCCACTTCAAGAGCGTCATGGCTTCACCGCTTAATCCCTTGGAGCTCGCCGGCGGCTATTATCATGTCCAGCCCACCTCCGACACCTTCTATCCGGGCTACAGCGACCGGGAAACTCGCCTGGAACTCAGGAGAGTCGAGCCGTGAGGCTGATTGTTCCGACCACCTTCGAGCCCGAGTTCCTGGAGAAAATAACGGCCTTCCCCGTGAGCTCCATCTACGGCTCGCTATCCGAAGAGCCGGGCGGTCGGGCGAAAAAATGGCTTCCCGCTGCGGGTGAACAAGAAATCGAAGAGAGTATTCACCAGGCGCGTGACCGCGGCATCGATTTCTACTACACGCTGAATAATTCCTGCGGCGGCAACCGCGAGTTTACAGCCGAAGGCCAGAAGTGGTTGGCCGAACGCTTGGGATGGCTCGTCGATGCGGGCGCAGCGGGGGTCGTTGCGACCAACCCTTATGTCATCGAGATGGTGAAGCGGCGCTATCCTGGTTTGCGCGTGACCCTTTCGAGCATTGTCAACGTGAACAGCGTCGACAAGGCCCTCTTTTTTCAGGAACTCGGGGTCGACACGATATACCTTCCGGAATATCTGGGCCGCGATTTCAAGCTGCTTCGAGCATTGAGAAAGAAGACGCGTTGCGAGCTGGTGCTCGTTCTCAATCTCGGCTGCCTCGTGCATTGTCCGTTGAGAGATTATCATGCCAACTTCGTGAGCCATGCCTCGGATTGCCTCGACCGAGGATGCTACATCGACTATTCGTTTGCCAAATGCACACAGATCAAATCGACGCGGCCCGTGGAACTGATGAAAGCTCCATGGATCCGTCCGGAGGACGTCCACGTTTACGAAGAGCTCGGCTTCGCAGAGTTCAAACTTGCGGGCCGCGAGAAGGGCCGCGAGTGGATTCTTCGGGCGATGGCCGCCTACACAAACAGGAAATACGACGGGCCGCTCAACGATTTTGTCATCGGCTTCGATGGAGTGGAGCCCTTCGGGGAATTTCCCATTTCCGTGGACAATCGACGCCTGGATGGTTTCATCGATTTTTTTTGCAAGAAGGACTGCCGGCAAGGTTGTGATCGCTGCACTCACTGCGAGGATTGGTTAGCGCGAGCCATCTCGGTTGCTGGCAATCCTAAGCCCTACGGTCAGACCATAGAGCGGCTGCTGCGGAAATTTACCACCGGCAGTTTCAAGGCCCCCATGGGCCGGCCGTTTTAGGAAGGATAGACTCCAGTAACACTCATCGGTATTAGGAGAGTTGACCTTGGCCACGCTTCAGTTGGAATTGAGCGGCTTGACCGCGCTGGAAAATCACTCTTTAGCAGATTCCCCCTACGACATTGCAACGTTGCGGCAGCAATCTTGGCAGTGGGACCGGATCGTGAAGTCGTCCCATCTCACGAACTGTTGGTATCAGCGCGCATGCAATTTCAATCTTTACGTCAAAGACGGGATCGTGCTCCGAGAGGAACAGGTGGCCAATTACCCCGCACCGAACGACCCGGATGCGCCCGATGCGAACCCACGCGGTTGCCAGAAGGGCGTGTGCTATGCGCAGCGCATGTACGATCCGACACGGATCAAATACCCATTGAAGCGCGTGGGCGAGCGGGGCGGCCGGCGCTGGCAGCGGCTCAGCTGGAATCAAGCCCTGAGCGAAATTAGCGATAACCTGCTGGATATTTTGACGGCGGACGGTCCCGAGGCGGTCGTCCAGGCCGGCGGCACGCGCGTTTACAGCCAGGCAAGCGAGGGGTTGGGGCCCAATGCCTTCTTCGAAGCCTTGGGTTCTCCCAGCCCCACGCCGAACGTGGAAATCGGCGATGACCACCAGGGTGCGGCCATCACCGTGGGAAAGATCATGTTTGCCGATTCAGCGGACAACTGGCTCTATGCCGACATGATCCTTGTCTGGGGAGGCAATCCCGCCTACACCAATATTCCCAACTTCCACTATATTGCCGAGGCGCGCTATCGCGGTGCCCGTGTCATTGCCATATCGCCCGATTACAACGCTTCGGCCGTTCATGCCGATCTTTGGATACCCGTAAAGGTGGGTTCCGACGCCGCCCTGGCTCTCGCCATGGCCCAGACCATTCTCAGCGAGAAACTTTACCGCAAGGAGTTCGTCCAAGAGCAGACCGACCTGCCGCTGTTGGTGCGCGCCGATAACGGGAGCTTCTTGCGCGAGCGGGATCTCAAACAGGGGGGCCGCGACGACGTGTTCTATTGTTACGACGAAGCATCGGGCCGCGTCGTCGAGGCGCCGCGCAAGACTCTCGCTCTGAATGGCATCACGCCCGCGCTGCAGGGATCTTATCCGGTGCAAACTCTTTCCGGCAAGGTAGTGGTTCGACCCTTGTGCGAGCTGCTTCGGGAACACCTCGACGGGAATTTTACGCCCCAGCAAGCGAGCCGGGTGACCGGCGTTTCCGCGCCAATGATCCAGTACCTGGCGCGTGAATTTGCGACTGCCGGAGGTGCCGTCAATATGCCCACTTCCAATTGGGGTCGGTTCTACCACGGCGATCTCATCGAACGGGCGATCATTCTTGTCTTCGCGCTCTGCGGTCACATGGGTCGAAAAGGGGCCAGTTATAACGGGTTCCCGGCCCTGACGCCGGACACGGCGCAGGGAGCGCTGGAGCGGCACGGCCACCAGACGCTTCAGTCCGCCCTGAGCAACGATCCGCGTTTTGCCGCCTGGAAAGAGGATGGCTACACGACGGAGATGATCCTCTACGAGTACACCAAACAAGCCGTGGCCAACGGCGCGGTCGGCATTACCGCGCTGTTTCAATATTTCCACGGTGGCCTTTTGGAGCTGAGCAAAAAACACAACAGCTGGGATCCGTCTCTGAAACGACCTTTGGGTCAGTATGTGGATGAGTCGCTCGCCAAGGGCTGGCAGATAGTCGCTCCGCCTCCGGACAAGCCCCCGCGCGCGCTTTTTCAGATTGGAGGTAATATTATTCGTCGCGGCCGGGGTACCAATCAGCTTCTCGGTGAGCTTTTACCCAAGCTGAAATTGTTGGTCACCGTGGACTGGCGCATGAGCGCGACCGCGCTCTATTCGGACTATGTGCTTCCTACCTGCGGCTGGTATGAACGCACCTCGACGTCGCTGCTGGGTTCCACGCATTCGCCTTTCATGCAGGTGAACGACAAGGCCGTCGACCCCCTGCACGAGTCGCTGAGCGACTGGAGCCTTTTTGTCCGCCTTGCTCGAGCACTGGCGCAGCGAGCTGCTGAACGAAACGTCGTAACGTTCACGGACAAGAACGGAAAAGAACGGCGTCTCGACCGCCTCCTGGATGCCGTTACCTGCGGTGGCATCTACGAAGAAGACGATGAGGAGGGCGTCGCCCGGGACGCCTTCGTGAATTGCGCCAACGTCGAACCCATCGAATGGGAAGAATTCAAGGATCGTGGCATCGCCGCCTATACGAATGTGGGCTCCGGCGTGCGCTGCCTCGGTAATGCCTGCGAGATCGACATTGGCGAACCGGTTATCCCACTGACGTGGCACATAGCCAAAAAGGAACCTTACCCCACCCTTACGCGTCGGATCCAGTTTTACATTGACCACGATTGGTACAAAGAATTGGGCGAGCATCTGCCGACGCATAAGGATTGCCCGATGGCGGGAGGGAACTATCCGCTTCAACTGACAGGCGGCCATGCCCGCTGGAGCGTGCACAGCGATTGGGTCGACGACTCGGTAATGCTGGCCATGCAGCGCGGCGAGCCCGTCGTCCAATTGAGCCCGCAGGATGCCTCCGAACGCGACGTGAATGACGGTGACGACGTCGTCGTGTACAACGATGTGGGGGATTGCCAGCTTCGCGCGATCCTGTCGCCGGCGGTGAGGCCGGGGCAAGTGGTGATCTACCATGCCTGGGAGAACTACCAGTTTCCCGGCTGGCGCCATTTCAAAAGCGTCATGGCGTCGCCGCTCAACCCGATCGAATTGGTCGGAGGCTATGGTCATATTCGCCCCGACGTCGTCAGTCTTAGCGCCGGTCCGAATGACCGCGGAACCCGCGTGGAGGTGAGGCGAGCATAGAAAAAGAGCAGGGAAAAAAGGGCGGGACAATGTGTCTGCCGTAACGCGAGAAACCGGGTCCAGAATGCGGACCGAACTCGCAAGTATGTTTTTTGGCGACGAGGAGGAAGCCGCAATCGACAGAGCATAGAACATGGATTCCAACCGGCCTTCGAGTGTGTTTTGGTTGAGCGTTCAGGGTGGAGGAGCGCCGGTCAGATGATTCGAGATTGGGAGAATTAAACGTGCCCACGCTAAAATTGGAATTAGAGGGATTGACCGCTGGCGGCCACCCTCCAGTTAAAGAGCTTCACTACAATCTCAAGGCGCTGCGGCAACAGCCCTGGCAGTGGGACCGGATCGCCAAGTCTTCCCATCTCTCCAATTGCTGGTACAGCCGCGCGTGTAACTTCAACGTCTATGTCAAAGACGGTATCGTCTTGCGCGAAGAACAGGCTGCCAATTATCCCCTTCCCGTGGATTCACGAGTGCCGGACCCTAACCCGCGCGGCTGTCAGAAAGGCGTCTGCTACGCGCACCGGATGTATGATCCGACGCGAGTCAAGTATCCCTTGAAGCGCGTGGGCGGCCGCGGTGAAGGGCGCTGGCAGCGGGTTAGTTGGGATGACGCGTTGACCGAGATCGCTGACGGTCTCCTCGACGTTCTCACCACCGAAGGACCTGATACGGTGATACAGGGCGGCGGCACGCGCGTGCACAGTCAGGCAAGCGAGGGCATGGCGCTGAACACTTTCTTCGAAGCGCTCGGCTCCCCGCTGCCGAGCCAGAACGTGGAGATCGGCGACGACCATCAGGGCGCTGCGATTACATTGGGAAAGATCATGTTTGCCGATTCGCCGGACAACTGGTTCTACGCCGATACGATGCTGGTCTGGGGCGCCAACCCGGCGTATACGAACTGTGCCAACTTCCACTATATTGCCGAGGCGCGTTACGGCGGCACCCGAGTGATCGCCATCTCTCCCGATTATAACGCGTCGGCCATCCACGCGGACCTCTGGGTACCTGTCAATGTCGGCAGCGACGCTGCGCTGGCGCTGAGCCTGGCGCAAGTCATCATAAGGAATGGGCTCTATCGCCAAGACTTCGTGCGGGAACAAACCGATCTGCCCTTTCTGGTGCGCTCGGATAACGGCAAGCTGCTGCGCGAAAAGGATCTCAAAACAGGCGGTCGTGACGATGCCTTCTACGTTTTCGATCTCGCCACCGAGCAGATCCGGGAGGCACCGCGAAAGCACCTGGGGTTGGGCAATTTGACCCCGGCGCTCGAGGGAGAGTTCGAGGTCCACTCGCTCTCGGGTCCCGTCACAGTGCGCCCCGTATTCGACCTGCTCAAGAAGCGGCTCGATGAAAGATTTACACCGGAGCAGACATCGGCCCTATGCGGTGTGGCCCCGGCTGTGATCCGCAGCTTGGCGCACGAAGTTGGGTCCGCGAAAGGCGTCGTCAACATCACGACCGCCAATTGGGGAAAGTTTTATCACGGTGATTTGATCGAGCGGGCGATCATTCTCGTCTTTGCTTTGTGCGGTCACATGGGGCGCAAGGGAGCGTCCTTCAGCGCTTTCCCTGCGCTCACTCCGGACACGGCGTTAGGCGCGTTGGAGCGCACGGGGCACCAGATGCTGACCTCGGCGGCCGGCGTGGATCCGCGGTATGTCAGCTGGAAAGAGGACGGCTATACGACGGAGATGATTCTCTATGAATACGTCAAGCAGGCTACGGCTGCGGGGGCCTTTGGCTTGACCGGGATGGTTCACTACGCCCACGGCGGCTTGACCGAACTTGCTGAAGCGCACGGCGGTTGGGATCCGCACCTCAAACGACCCATTGGCGAATACGTCAAAGAGGCTCTCGCCAAAGGCTGGCAGGTCGTTTCTCCGTCTCCCGAGAAGGCGCCGCGGATACTATTCCAGGTCGGTGGAAACGTTTTTCGGCGCGGTCGCGCCACGAATCAGCTGCTGAGCAATCTGCTGGGGAAATTGAAATTGATCGTCACGGTGGACTGGCGTATGAGCGCCACCGGTCTTTACTCCGATTACATCCTGCCGGCTTGCGGATGGTATGAGAGGACATCCAACTTCATGCTTGGCTGCACGCAGTCGCCCTTCATGCAGGTGGTCGACAAAGCGGCCGAGCCGCTTTATGAGTCGCAGAGCGAATGGGCGATATTTGTCCGTTTGGCGAAGAAACTGACGGCCCGCGCCCGGGCTCGCGGCATAACGGCTTACAGGGACCACAAGGGGAGGGAGAGACGTCTGGATAACCTCGAAGAGCAGGTGACTTGCGGCGGGATCTACGCGGAGGACGACGAGGAAGGATTGGCGCGCGACTCGTTTATGAATTCGACGAACAGGGAAGAGATGAGCTGGGAAGAATTCAAGAGCCGGGGCATTGCCGCATACACCGGCTTGGGCACAGCCGTGCGCTCCATCGGTAATGCGTGCGAGATGAAAGTGGGCGAGCCCTTTGTGCCTCTCACCTGGCACACGGAAAGAAAAGAGCCTTACCCGACGCTAACCCGCCGCATCCAGTTTTATATTGACCACGAGTGGTATTTGGAGCTAGATGAACATTTGCCGACACATAAGGATTGCCCGAAAGCAGGGGGGGACTACCCCTTGCAGATTACGGGCGGGCACGCGCGCTGGAGCATGCATAGCGACTGGGTGGACGATGCCATCATCTTGGGTTTGCAGCGGGGGGAGCCTGTGGCGTTTCTAAGTCCCAAGGATGCGGAACGCCGACAGATCCGCGACGGTGACTTCGTGGAATTGCACAACGATGTGGCGGATTTTCGCATTTTGGCCGCTGTGTCTGCAGCGGTTCGCCCCGGCCAGGTCATCATTTATCATTCCTGGGAGAATTATCAGTTCGACCGCTGGCGTCATTTCAAGAGCGTCATGCCGGCGCCGCCCAATCCGATCGAGTTCGTCGGCGGCTACGGTCATTTACGTCCCGATACGGTGACCTTGAGTCCCGGCCCCAGCGATCGTGGAACTCGCGTGGAGGCGAGAAGGGCATGACGAAGCTTAAGGCGGAATGGAGCGCAGTAAGCATGCGATTCTCAGAGCGCCGCTGCCAGTTTGCTCCGGGCGCACGAAGCACCCGTCAGGCGAGTTGAGATCGGAGGTTAATCTTGGCCACGCTAACATTGGAATTGAACGGCTTGACGGCTGACGGTTCTTCAACGCAGGAGAGCGGCTACACTCTCAAGAAATTGAGAGAACAATCATGGGACTGGGATCGAGTCGTAAAGTCGTCCCACATTACCAACTGCTGGTATCAGCGCGCCTGCAACTTCAATCTCTATGTCAAAGACGGTGTCGTTCTGAGGGAGGAACAGGTCGGAAACTACCCGACCCCCAACGATCCGAACGTGCCGGACCCCAATCCTCGAGGCTGTCAGAAGGGAGTGTGTTACGCCCATCGCATGTATGATCCCACGCGTTTGAAATATCCACTGAAGCGCGTTGGCGCCAGAGGAGGGCAACGCTGGCAGCGCGTGAGTTGGGATCAGGCCTTAACCGAGATCGCGGACACGGTGATCGACGTTTTGACCACCGAGGGTCCGGAGACCATTATTCAAGGCGGCGGCACCCGCGTTCACAGCCTGGGGAGCGAAGGTATTGGACCCAATGCGCTCTTTGAGGCCCTGGGGTCGCCTCTTCCCAGCCAGAACGTGGAGATCGGGGACGGGCACTTGGGTGCCGCCGTGACCGCCGGCAAGATCATGTTCGCCGACTCGGCCGACAACTGGTTTCATGCCGACATGATTCTGGTTTGGGGCGGTAATCCGGCCTATACGAATATTCCCAATTACCATTACATTGCGGAGGGACGGTACAACGGTGCGCGCGTCGTCGCGATCGCTCCGGACTACAACGCATCCGTGGTTCACGCCGACCAGTGGGTGCCGCTGAATATCGGCACGGATGCCGCCCTGGCATTGTCCATGGCTCAGGTCATCGTGCGCGAAAATCACTACCGCAAGCCGTTTGTAAGCGAGCAGACAGATTTTCCGTTGCTGGTGCGCGTGGACAACGGCAAACTCCTGCGCGAAAAGGATTTCAAACGAGACGGTCGGGAAGATGTGTTTTATATGCATGATGAAAAGTCGGGGCAGATCGTCGAAGCTCCACGCAAGAGTCTCGCTCTGGGAGAGTTACAGCCAGCGCTGGAGGGCGAGTACGATATTCAAGCGCTAAGCGGAAAATTGACGGTGCGGCCGGTTTTTGAATTTCTCCGCCAGCGGCTCGATGAAAGATTTACGCCGGAGAAAGCCGCGGCGGTCACGGGTGTGCCGGCGTCGATGATTGAGAGGCTGGCTAGAGATGTGGCAAGCGCCAACGGAGTAGTGAATATTTCCACGTCGAACTGGGGTAAGTTTTACCATGGTGATTTGATCGAACGGGCCATATTTCTGGTTTTCGCCCTCTGCGGCCACATGGGAAAGAAAGGGTCGACCTTCAGCGCCTTCCCGGCTCTGACGCCCGACACGGCGTTGGGCGCGCTGGAGCGCCACGGCCATCAAATGCTCCTTTCCGCCTCGGCCAGCGATCCGCGCTATGCCGCCTGGAAGGAGGACGGCTATACCACCGAGATGATTCTTGCCGAGTACACGAAGCAAGCGGTCGCCGCCGGCTCGGTTGGCCTCACGGGTATGGTGCACTTTGTCCACGGCGGTCTGGTGGAGTTGGCTGAACGTCATAAAGGCTGGGATCCTCACCTTAAACGTCCCTTGGGCGCGTATCTCGATGAAGCCCTGAGCAAGAATTGGCAGGTCGTGGTCCCGCCGCGCGAAAAAGAACCACGGATCCTTTTCCAAGTGGGTGGAAATGTCTTTCGCCGCGGCCGGGGAAGCAATCATTTCGTGGAGACCCTGCTGAAGAAATTAAAGCTCCTCGTAACGGTGGACTGGCGCGCGAGCGGCACCGGCCTGCACTCGGATTATATTCTGCCGGCCTGCGGCTGGTACGAGCGCACTTCCACCAGCATGCTGGGGTCAAGCCAGTCCCCTTTTCTCCAACTCAATGACCAGGCTGCGGAGCCTCTCTACGAGTCGCTGAACGATTGGGCGATATTCGTGCGCCTGGCTCGAAAGATCAGCGAGCGAGGCCGAGAGCGTGGCATCCAGACATACGTAGATGGCAAAGGTCGAGAAAGAAAGCTCGATAAACTGGAAGAGACCGTGACCTGTGGCGGTCTGTATACCGAAGATGATGACGAAGGTGTCGCTCGGGACGCTTTCCTCAACACCGGGAATATCGAGAAGATTGGATGGGAAGAGTTCAAAGAAAGGGGAATTGCGGCATACACTCACCTGGGGACGGCGATCCGGTCGATCGGCAACGCCTGCGATCTTGAGCTCGGAGAACCTCTTGTACCGCTCACCTGGCACACGGAGAAAAAAGAACCTTACCCAACACTCACCCGCCGCCTGCAATTTTATATCGATCACGACTGGTATCTAGAGCTCGACGAGCACTTGCCCACGCATAAGGATTGCCCGACGGCAGGAGGGGACTACCCTCTGCAAGTGACGGGCGGGCATGCGCGCTGGAGCATCCACAGCGATTGGATCGACGACTCGGTGATTCTAACCCTTCAGCGCGGCGAGCCGGTAGCTTTTATTAGCGCCACCGATGCCGAAAGCCGCGGATTGAGCGACGGAGATTTTGTCGAACTCTACAACGACGTTGGAAATTTGCGCATTCAGGTGGCTGTCTCGCGGGGCGTCAGACCCGGGCAGGTCATTATTTATCATGCCTGGGAAAACTATCAGTTCGACGGCTGGCGTCACTTTAAGAGCGTAATGCCAGCGCCCTTGAATCCCATCGGGCTTGTTGGTGGATACGGGCATATTCGGCCCGACCCCGTGACCTGTTCGCCGGGACCGACGGATCGGGGGAGCCGCGTCGAGATGAAAAAGGCAGGTTAGGCGAGGAGCGAAAGCCGGCCCGTTTGAAGGAGCAAGTTGATCCATGAATTGGGCCGCAATGCCGCGCATTCGGAAGAGAGAAAGAAGGTAGCGATGGCGCGTACAGCGACGGGTGTGAGCAAGACACGACGCAAGGCGATAGTGAGGGAG
>JBFJTQ010000022.1:0-10818 GCA_041625275.1 Binatia bacterium
GGAGCTCGCGGTGGGGGCAGGCTCCGCCGACGAGGAGCCGGCCGAAGCCGGCTTAGCTCATGTGGTGGAGCATATTCTTTTTCGCGGATCGGCCGGAGCATCGGGAACAAAGCTTGCGGGGGAGATTGAAGGCTTGGGTGCGCGGATGAACGCATTCACTTCGCGGGACCAGACGGTTTTCCATGTCGTGTTACCGGCGCAGCAAATCACCCAAGGTCTCAAATTGCTGGCGCAGATGATTCATTTGCCCAAACCCGATCAGGCTCAGCTCCCAAAAGAAATCCAAGTTGTGCTTCAAGAGTGGAAGCAAGCACAAGACGATCCTGCATCCCGAGCGACAACGTCGCTTTTCAATCTGGTTTACGGCAATCACCCCTACGGTCGCCCGGTGCTCGGCACGCCTGAATCCTTGAAACAGATCAGCTGGCGGAACGTGACTCGCTTTTATAATCTTTGGTACGTAGCCAACAACATGACCCTTATTGTCGTTGGAAACTTTGCAGCCGGGTTGCCCCGGGGGGAGATTGAACGTTTGTTTTCCCCACTCCGCCAAGCCCCCATACCACCGCGCCATCGTCCCGACCTCAAGGTGCAGTCGGAGCCGCGCATCGAAATCACCCGAACGTCAGCCATACAGGCACGCCTTTTGATAGGTTTTCCCATTCCGCCAGCGGTGGAGCCGCAAATTCCACGCCTCGATCTGTTGGCCTACATTCTTGGGGGCGGGGAGAGCTCCCGCCTCGCGCGGACCGTCAAATATGAGCAGCGACTGGTCAATGCGGTCTCGGCGTCCTCTTCTCCGCGCAGAGGACCTGGGGTTTTCATCGTGCGCGCCGAAACAGAGCCTCGGACAACCGATGATGCCCTGAAAGCCATCTTGCGCGAAGTCTATCGCCTGCGCGAACAAAGCATCGAACCCCCAGAGCTTAACCGCACGGTGGCCAATTTCATGCGATTTTTCGTCGAGTCAAAAGAGACAGTGCAAAGGCATGCACGGCAGTTGGGTCGCTTTCAACGTCGTCACGGGACGCCTAATTACGAGGAGACTTACCTGAACACAATTCGAGCGGTCACCCCCGATTCTCTGAAGGAGACTGCGCAGGCATTTCTGAAAAGCAACCAATTGTCCGTCGCTCTCGTTCTACCTGAGCGAACAGGCACGAGTCTCGACACCTCCCGGATTCAAGCAATGGGTCATGAAATTGAAAAGAGCCTCGACACTTTCGCCCGTCGCGGGCAGGATCAAGTGGTTAGCGCTACTCTGGAAAACGGCCTGCGCATCGTGATTCAGGAAGACTCCAAGCTGCCGTTGGTCGCCCTCCACGCCGCCTCCAAGGGCGGCCTCGTTGACGAGAATGAGCGTAACAACGGCATCCATAATTTTATCATCACATGGCTCGCCCAGGGCAGTTCACAACGATCGAGCCCAGGGTTTGTTCATGAGATCGAAGAGCTAGCCGGGACGATGAACGGATCGACGGGATTCAGTGCCGTTAATTTTTTCGCAACATTTCCCGAGCGGGAGCTGATTCGCGGACTGGATCTATTTCTCGGTGCTTTATTCCGCGCCCGATTTTCAGAAGACAGCTTGGAACGAACGAGGCAGGACATCTTGCGCCGCATAGCAAACGATGGAGAACGCGTGAGAAGCAAAGTCATGCGCTTATTTTATCAGACGCTTTTTAGCGCCCATCCTTACCAATTGCCAGCCTTGGGTCAGCGAGATGTCGTCGCTAGCATTTCCCGCCAAGAATTGGTGGATCGCTACCAACGGCTGTTTTCCCCCGACCGGACCGTCGTGGCCATCGTCGGCCGCGTTAACGGCGAAAAGCTGCTTACGCATATCAGGGAGCGTTTGTCATCGTTCCAGCCTCACGGCTCCAAAGCCGTGGCTCCGCAGCGAGCATTTCCAACGGAGGAGACACGAGCCCAAAAACAAAACGCAAAGACGCACCAAGCGCATGTTGTCCTTGGTTTTCTGGGCCCGACGAAAAGGGAAGAGGACTACTTTCCCATGAAAGTTACGGAAGCGATCCTCTCAGATATGGGCGGGCGTTTATTTAAGGTCTTGCGAGACGAGAAAGGACTGGCGTACGCCGCAGGGGCCTTTGCGCTCGACGATCCCTGGCAGGGTGCGTTCGCCGTCTATGCCGCCACCGACCCCCAAAAAGTTGAGGAAATCAAACAGGGCTTTCTTCTCGAGCTCGGCAAACTACAGCACGCGGAAGTCTCTGAGGATGAACTGAGTCGGGCCAAAAATTACCTGTTAGGGAACTTCGAGATCGGCCGGCAAACTAACCGCGCCAAAGCGGCCGACCTGGCGCTTAACTATCTCTTCGACTTGGGCTCCGACCCGCAAAAGCGATTTCGCGACGGCATCGAGCGGGTGACGGCGGCGAGCGTCCGCTCTTTCGCCCTGAAATATTTTACCCTGGACCGTTACACCTTGGCGGTCGTCGGGCCTTAGAGCAGGCTCAGCGATTCTTTCCCTGAAGCTTCCAAAATTTCTCGGGAAAATCGGAGATCATCCCCTGCACACCCAGTGACGCGAATTTTTGCATGTCGCGAACTTCGTTGACTGTCCAAACAAAGACATCGAGTCCGGAGTTCCAGGCCTGATCCAAAAACACCCGCGTGGCAAGCTCTTTTCGCACATGCACTGAGTGGGCTTGCACCTGTTCCGCTACCTTTAACGGATCCTCTGCGGCCCTCGATCCGTAGATCGGCCCGAGACGGATTTCCGGCGCCAGTTCCCTCAATCGACGCAGGCAGCCATAGTCGAAGGAGGAGAAAATTGTGCGCTCCAGATAATCGTAGTGACTCAGGATAAATAGCAGTTTGAGCTCGATTCCCTGGGGCGCGCCTGGGAACTGCTTGATGTCGAGGCATAAATCAACCTGCCCGTTCAAGCAGTCCATCGCTTCCTCCAGGGTAAGGATTTTTTGCCCCTGGAAGGATTTCTTACGCCATTTTCCAACGTCGAGGTCTTTGAGTTGTGCAAGGGTTTTGTCCTTGATGGCACCCGTGGTTCCGGTAGTTCGCTGGAGTCGTTCATCATGAAATACAACCACGTGACCATCGCAGCTAAGCTGACAATCCAATTCAATCATATCGGCCCGTGCTTCGATGGCTTTTTCAATAGCAAGGCGGGTATGCTCTGGAAAATTACCGGACGCGCCCCGATGGGCGACCCGAACGAAGTTCGCCATAACCTATTCGCCCTGCACTGGGCTATGGATCACGTTTGACCACGACAACACGTCCAGTCTACCCGTGGGCTTCGCGTGGATCTTTCAAGTAGATGAAGAACTCCCGGTTTCCCTTGGGACCCAATAGCGGTGATTCCGTCGTTCCCTTGACTGCAAGGCCGAGGCTTTTAGCCGCCGCTCCTACCTCTTCAACGACCCGCCGATGCTCATCGGGAGAACGAACGACCCCACCTTTACCGACTTTTCCTTTACCGACTTCGAACTGCGGTTTGATCAGCGCCACCATCTCGCCACCATGGCGCAGCAGACCGTGCACCACCGGGAGAACCAATCGGAGGGAAATAAAGGAAACGTCGATGGTCGCCAATTCAGGCGCACCAGGTAATTCCGACGGCGCGAGATATCGGATGTTCGTCTTTTCAAAAACTACCACGCGCGAATCGTTGCGAAGAGTCCAGTCGAGTTGGCCATAGCCTACGTCCACCGCATACACTCGACGGGCCCCATGAGCCAACAAACAATGGGTAAAACCGCCGGTGGACGCCCCAACATCTAAAGCAGTCTTGTCTCGAACCTCAAGGCCGAACGCATGCAGAGCTTTTTCTAATTTGATTCCCCCTCGGCTCACGTACGGAGAGCTTGGCTTGAGCTGCAAGTCCGCCTTTTCATCCACCAGGGTTCCCGCCTTGGTAACGGGCCGCGCATCAACCAGTACTTCACCGGCCAAGTTACGGCCACGCCCTTCTTCGCGGCTGGCAACCAACTCCCGCTGCAGCAGCAGTTTGTCTAAGCGCTCCCTCTTTCCCATCCGTCCCGACTTTTCTTCTTACCCCGTCGCACTAGTTGCAGTGCCGTCTGGGTAATAGAATCTCTGTCAAAGCCGTAGATCTTTCTAAGTTCATCCTGCGTTCCGTGTTCGATGAACCGGTCCGGCACTCCGAGGCGCTTGATCTGCACATCGCTGATTCCCTCGTCGGACAGGAATTCCATCACTGCGCTGCCGAAGCCTCCGGCGAGCGCATGGTCCTCTACCGTGATGAGACGGGGAATGCGCAACAACAAGTCTCGGAACAGATCCTTGTCCAGAGGCTTTACAAACCGCGCATTGACAACGGCTGCACGGATCCCCAAGGGAGCCAAATCCTCGGCCGCGCGAAGCGCCGGAATGACCGTGTGGCCAACCCCGACGATCACGATATCACTGCCTTCGCGCAGCAACTCCGCTTTGCCGATCTCCAAACTCCTCAAATCCGAATCCATCGCCACACCCCATCCCTCGCCGCGCGGATAGCGTAGTGAAATCGGGCCGCGATATTCGATGGCGGTCTTGAGCATATGTCTTAATTCGTTTTCATCCTTGGGCGCCATGACCACCAGATTGGGAATCGACCGCATATAGGCGAAGTCGAATACCCCGTGATGAGTTGGCCCGTCCGCACCGACGAGGCCGCCTCGATCCAAAGCGAAAACCACGTGAAGGTTCTGGAGACAGACGTCATGGAGAATCTCGTCGTACCCCCGTTGCAGGAACGTCGAATAAATCGCCACCACCGGGATCAAGCCCTCTGTCGCCAGGCCGGCTGCAAAGGTGACCGCATGCTGCTCGGCGATGCCCACATCATAGGACCGTCCGGGGATCTCGCGCGAGAGTTTGTCGATCCCAGTACCACTCCCCATGGCAGCCGTAATGCCGACGACTTTCGGATTGTCCCGGGCCAAGCCGATGAGCGCTTCGGCGAAAACATCCGTGTAGGTTGGAACCGATCCCTTGTCCTTCTTCGGTTTACCCGTGAGAACGTGAAACGGCGTAACGCTGTGATATTTGACGGGATCTTTTTCCGCCGGCGAATAGCCCTTGCCTTTCGTCGTCAGCACATGGACCAGAATCGGCCTCTCGATCTTTTTGACGTTCTCGAGAGTCGTCACCATTTCCCCAATGTTATGACCATCGATGGGGCCGACGTACTGAAAGCCGAGGCTCTCAAACAGAAACCCCGGGGTCACCAATCCTATAAAGGAATCCTTCACCTTGCGCGCCGCCTGGAAGAGTTCTTCTCCCCGAGGCAACGTTCTCAATAGGGTGGAAATATTTTTTTGTAATCGGAGGCCAAAATCCGTAGTAAACTGCTTGCTCAGGAACGAGGACACCGCCCCGACTCGCGGGTCGATAAAGTGCTCATTGTCATTGAGAACGACAATTAAATCCTTTTCGAGATGGCCAGCCTGGTTTAATCCTTCGAAAGTCAGGCCCGCACTCAAGCCACCATCGCTAATCACGGCTACGACTTTACGCGGAGACCCTTCCAAAGTTTTTGCCTCGACCATGCCGAGAGCGGCTGAGATGGACGTGCCCGCATGTCCCGCACCAAAGACATCGTATTCGCTTTCGTCACGGCTTAGAAATCCGCTGAGGCCCCCGAGCTGGCGAATGGTTCCAAGGCGATTGCGTCGGCCGCAGATTAGTTTATGCGCGTAAGCCTGATGCCCCGTATCCCAAACAATACGATCGTCCGGGGTTTTGAACACGTAATGGAGCGCCAGCGTCAGTTCCACAGCGCCCAGGGTCGAGGCTAGGTGTCCGCCGACTTCGGACACCACCGAAATGACTTCTTCCCGGATCTCTGTGGCCAACTGGTCAAGCTCTTGAAGCGTCAGTCGGCGGATGTCGCGCGGATATTCGACAGCGTCAATTAAGCGAGCCATAGTTAGATACGTATCTCCTGACGTTAAGATTTATTGGATTCGTGCAGCGCGTTGGCGACAATGCGCTGGGCCAGAGCCCTGAGAGGCGCTCCCCTCTTACCGTACGACGCAAGCTCGCATATGGATTGACCGAGCAATTCTCTCAGCCGCTCTCGCGCCTGCGCGATGCCAACCACGGAGGGATAGGTCGCCTTCCTTTTCTCTTTATGTCCGGACTCGACTCGATCCCCCGCGGCGGTTTCACCGAGCGCATCTATAAGGTCGTCCGCGATTTGGAAGGCCAATCCGAGATACTCCCCGTAGCGCGAAACCCGGCGCAGATCGGCGGGTTTCGCGCCGGCAACCTGGGCCCCGATGCGGATCGATGCCAGTATGAGAGCGCCCGTCTTGCGCACATGAATGTATTCCACGGTCGGGAGGTCCACGTCCTTATTCTCCGACTCTAGATCAAACGCTTGACCGCCCACCAAACCCGCAACTCCGATGGCGTGTGACAGCTCGTGAATCAGCTGCACGACTAGGGCCGGTGGCACAGCTCGCAGAACTTCCGGACCGGATATCAGGTGAAAGGCCTCGGTGAGAAGACCATCCCCCGCCAGCAGAGCGATGCCCTCGCCGAAAACCTTGTGCGTTGTCGGCTCGCCGCGGCGCAAATCATCGTTGTCCAGCGCAGGCAGATCATCGTGGATGATCGAATATGCATGAACCATTTCCACGGCGCATGCGAAAGGTAGAATAACTCTCTGCTTAGCGCCAAAGAGTTCGCCCGTAGCGAGCGTCAAGATTGGACGCAACCGTTTTCCTCCCGGGAATAGCCCGTGACACATGGCCCGGCGAATCAGCTGCGAATGATCCGAAGCAACTTTGATGCGTCGGGCTAAAGCACGATCGATCACAGCCCGTCGCGAGCTAAGATATTTATCCAATTCTAATTCAGTCACCCGCTCTCGTCCATTCGTCGCCGCCGATTCGAGCTTGTTTCCGTCATGGCTGCGGCCCGCCAAACCCAATGGGGTACTGTATCATCAGGTTGTTTGAATCTTCAAATCTGCCGCACCAAGGCCTACGGCTACCCATCGCCTGAACGCGTCTTGGACAGGGCGGAAGGATGAGCAAACGACTGCGACTCATGAAGCCTGCCGTTCCCCCTTAAAACCAGCAACGCGATCCCCACGGCGCCGAGACCCGCAGCAACCGCAATCCAGTATCCATTGAGCACGCAGAAACCCAGGGGCAGAGCGAAATTGACGGCGTAGACCCAGACCGCAAACCAAATGCTACCGCGGGGATTGGGCGCTAGTTTATGGATCATGGCCAGCAAGACAAGCCCCGTCAAGCCCCAACCCACCAGATTGGTCCACGGCATCCCGTAGTAACTCCCAGTCTCGCCCCAGACCCAATAACTGGTGACCTTGCTCATCGCGGGATCCAGCAAGAGATCCCAGGCAACTAGAAGCGAGGTGGCCAAGCACACGGCGGACAGTCCGCTGCTCCGCTGCCGCGCGATGATCCAGGCCGCCCAACTTACGGTAAACCAACTCAAAGGGATCAGCAGGGGTACGCGATCGAACCATTTCGGCCCCAGCAATGCCGTATAAGAATAGGCGCCAAAAGGAATGCCGTAGGTCGTGCCCAGCAATTCGCTCGTAAGGCTAACAAAATAAACGGCAAGAAAGGCCCACAACGCTTTCCATCGGTTTTGCAAAAGGGCTTCCGCCAACACGGCAAGACCGCCAAAAAGCATGTTCCCAACGGCAAAGCCGTAAAAGGCCCAACTGAAAAAACGAGCTTCCGGGTCGACTTGAGCTAGGAGTTCCGGTCGAGCCGTAAAAATGCCATAGCCAAGCAAACTCGCGATGACGATAACGGCTTGCACGATCAAGCAGAACAACGCAACAAAATACACGGAGCCTCCTCCATACTCAAATATTCTCCATCATGGCTGACTCATCGGGACTGTCCTATTTCCGAATGTTTCCAAACCATTTGGATAGGGACCGGCGACCATGGGTGGGAAACCCGGGCCGGGATCGATGTTATTACATGGCAGATTCCCCGGGCCACAGCCTTGAGCTTCCGACCACCGGTCGCATAGGCTCGCTGGTCCCAAGCCCGCCATCCTTGGCTTAGAACGAGAGAGCCAATTTCCGCGTAAACATGCCGCGCTGCAGCCACCGCGCACGCGGAACGAAACGACAGATGCCACAATCCCTCGTCGCCGCTCCGATAGTAGCGATCCGCCGCAAGCAAAAGCCGGCGCACGACGAGGGCAAGCTTTGGCCGATGCTTCGGTAGCGCGATTTCTTCCGCGGGGATCGTCGCTTCTTCCAGCCACTGCAGCGGAAGATAAATTCTCCCCATCTGTGCATCTTCGATGACATCCCGGGCGATATTCGTTAACTGCATGGCGATTCCCAGGTTGGCCGCGTGTTGCAGGGCTCTTTCGTCGCGCACACCCATGACGTGCGACATCATTAAACCCACGGTTCCAGCCACACGGTAACAGTACAACAGAAGCTTCCTCAGGTTTTCGTACCGCGTGCCACGAGCGTCCATCGCCATTCCTTCGATGAGCTCAAGCGCGTAGTGGGCGGGAATCGCAAAGCGATGAACTATGTACTGCAAAGCGATAAAAACGGCTTCCCCTTGCGATTCGCCCGCAAACGCGGCCCGCGTCGTCTCCCGCAGTTCGCTGAGCCGCCGTTCAAGTTGCTGGGGCCCTGCGCCCGCTTGAACCTTATCCACTTGATCATCGCAGTAGCGGCACCACCCGTAGAGAAAAAATGCAGCCTCCCGCGTATCGCGGTCAAATAGCCGCGCTGCCAGGGAAAAACTCTTGGATCCCTTCTGGATCATCGACCGACACTGCTGCAGCTCCTGTTTGACTTCGGGAGTCATCGTCTCACGCATAGGAGAGCCTGCCTGCCGCCGCGCCTGCGCCCGCCTTGACACCCTTCATGTCGTCGAGGACGAGACTGGCGGTCGCCTTTGCCGAGTTAACGACCCCGGGAATTCCGGCGCCTGGATGCGTTCCCGCCCCGACAAAATAGAGCCCCTTCAAGTTGCGGTCTCGGTTGTGCACGCGAAAGTAGGCGCTCTGGGTGAGCTTGGGCTCCAGGGAGAAGGCGGAACCCAAATGAGAATTAAGTTCCACCCGAAAATCCTCGGGGGTAAAAATCCTTTGGGTCAATAATTCCCGGCGCAGGCCGGGCATGTAGCGTTGCTCCAGATACTGCAGAATTTTCTCTCCGTACCGTGGGCCTTCCACACTCCAGTCGAGATCGAGCTTACCCAGATGGGGAACCGGAGAGAGAACATAATAGGCCTCGCACCCTAGCGGCGCCAAGGAGGGATCGGACAACGTCGGTACATGCAGGTATAGAGAAAAATCGTCCGCTAGACGCCCGCGCCGAAAAATATCCTTCAAAAGCTCGCGATATCGCGGGCCAAACAGAATATTGTGATGCGCCAGGTTCGTATAGCGCCGGCGGGTACCAAAGTAGATCAAGAACAACGACATGCTGTATGACATTCGTGCGAGCCTGTTTCGCGTCCCCTGAATCCGCGGCTCACCCTTAAGCAGAGTGTCGTAGGTATGGAACACATCCGCATTGCTGATAATCAGATCGAATGCCTCTTGACTGCCTCCGGACAGTGCGATGCCAGTCGCTCTATCGCCGTTCGTCAGAATATGGGACACAGGAGTGGCGAGCCTTATCGTACCCCCCAAGTCCTGGAATAACTTCACCAGCCCTTGCACCAAAGCGCCGGTACCACCCTTCGGAAAGTATACGCCCCACTTGCGCTCGAGACAGTGGATCAGAGTGTAGATTGAAGTCGTGGTGAACGGATTGCCGCCGACAAGCAGGGAGTGGAAACTAAAAAGCTGCCGCAAATGGCGATCTTCAATGAACTTACTGACGACGCTGAACACGGATCGATAGGCTTCGAGGCGCACCAACTGCGGCAAAACCGAAGCCATACTCCACCAATTCAGGAATGGAACATGGGCGAGGTTTTCGTAGCCCTGTTTGAAAACCTCTTCGGAGTAACGCAAAAATTTCTTATAACCTTCGAGGTCCCGTGGCGATTTGCGGGCGATTTGATTCTCTACAGTCGAGAAATCGTCCGAATAGTCGAATTGATACCCGTCCTCCCAAAAAAGCCGATAGAACGGGTGAACCGGAAGCATTTCGACGTACCGACCCATTGGCCTGCCCGCTACGGAGAAAAGTTCTCTCAGAAGCTCTGGGGCCGTAATGACGGTCGGTCCGGCATCGAAAACAAACCCCTGGTCGCGATAGACGTAAGCACGCCCCCCGGGGAGGTCGCGTTTCTCAAATATCACCACATCGAAGCCTGCGGCCTGCAAACGAATGGCGACGGCCAGCCCGCCAAAGCCGCTGCCGATAACGGCGACTCGGAGTTTACCCATAAGCGACGGCGATCTCCTTTCCGAGCGCGCGCAGCTCCTTGAACGCCCCCCTCGACCAGCGCACTCCCGCAGCGTCGAGCCCCGTTTCAAGCTTGTCAAAGGCAAACTGCATATGGCGCCGAGCGCTCTCGCGCCCCACTTCTAATAGGCCGTAGTTCACCAGCCACGCATCCAGGAGCTTTGTATTCGGCAACTTGCTGACTGCGGTCAAAAAATTCTTGTACTCGTCCGGCGAACTCACATTCGCCGCGCAGGCCCACGCCCACGACGGCCGGTAAAGCATCAAGTCCTCGTATCTCTTCGCCGGCTCGGACTTACCGGTAAGATTGCCCAGATCGTCAAACATCTGCAGCGCGACGCCAAGATCTGTGCCGAATTCGTCGAACAGGTCAAGGGCGGTTTTTCCGGCACCTGCAATCGCGCCGCCTAAAACAAATGCAAATCCCATCAGTGCGCCGGTCTTGAGCTTCA